>JALZGD010000300.1:2424-2703 GCA_030861205.1 Actinomycetota bacterium | reverse complement strand
CGCTCGGTCTGATCCTCGATGCCGTCGAGAAGTTGCAAAGTGCACCCGAGGCGGCAACGGATCGCTGGAGCGCACCGCTCCGTGACGCCTAGATAACCCGCAGGGCGTTTCCTTCATCGCGCTCGCGGCGCGTCAGGGCGCGTAGGACGGCAGTATCTCCGTGGCGGCGCCGCGCTACGGAAACGAGATTGGCGATCGCGGCGTCGGCGGCCTCGGGCCGGGGCTCCGGAGTGGGCACGCCGATCGACACGGCGAGGTCGTCGGTATGGACCAACAGCT
>JALZGD010000300.1:0-2413 GCA_030861205.1 Actinomycetota bacterium | reverse complement strand
CGAGAGCGGCATGCCCTTCTTCGGCCTCGGCTTCTCCGCGCTCACGTACCGCGACGTTCAGAGCGGCGTCGACGTCCGAGGTATCGACGGCTTGGGCGTAATACGAAACCGCGTCGATCGCGGGCCCATCCGGTTCGCCGCGGTCTAGGTACGCGATCGTCGAGCCCACGGCTCGAACGAGATGCCCCGACAGCCCGCGGATCGTGAACTTGGCGAGCGCGCTTGGCTCGTCCCACCGCCGGCCGACTTCTGGATGAGCCAGCACCGGGCGCGCCGCGCGCGCGGTTGCCAGATAAGTGTCTCGGATCGACGCCGTCACGATCCGGTGCACCTTTGATGTCGCGGCGGTAGTCGAAGGTCGATCAGGTAGCGATCGACGGCCGCATGAATGCACGTGCTCTTCCCGTACGAGGTGTGCCCATCGCCAACTCGTGTCAACAGGATGGACCCGCGGGTTTCGGCATGTGCTTGCGTTGCCCATACGTACGGAGTCGCCGGGTCGTTCGTACCCCCGACGTACAGGATCGGTGGAAGGTCATGCGATCCGAGGCCGCTCGGCAACGCTTCCGGACGCACCGGCCAGAAGGCGCACGGCAACGATTGCCACGCGATGAAGGATCCGAAGGCGCCGAAGCGTTTCTTCAACTTCCCCGCGAGCTCGCCGTAACGAGCCGCCGAGCTGGGGGCGGGATGGTCGGTGCAGATGATTGCGTTGTACGCGTCGAACTCGTTCGCGTAATGCCCGTGCTCATCACGCAGAGCGTAATTGTCGAACATCGCCAGCAGCCGGCTTCCGCTGCCCTCGATCGCAGTCGTCAATGCTTCGGCCAGCTGCGGCCAACTGTCTGCGTCGTAGAGGCCCTCGGCTACGCCGTACTCCGCCTCGCCAAGAGTCAGGTCTCTGTCGGCCGTCGCCGGTATCGGATGGTTCTGCAGCAGGTTCACGAGATGGGTGAAAGCCCCACTCGGATCGCCGTAGCGCGTCAGCGAGCAACCGTTCGTCGTGCACCACGAGAAGAAGTCGTCGAGGTCTTTCACGAAGCCTCGGGTCTGTCCGATGATGAGTTGGGTGAGGGTGAGGTCCGGCGGGATGACCGCATCCAGCGCGAGCGCTCGTACGTGCGAAGGGAACATGGAGGCGTACATCTCTCCCAAGAACGTCCCGTATGAGAACCCCATGTAGGTCAGCTTGTCGTCCCCGACCGCGCGTCGGATCAATTCCATGTCACGCGCGGTGTCTCTCGTCGAGAGATGCTCGAGGAACTTTCGATCGCCGTCGATACACGAATGGTCATAACGCTTGTTTGCTACGACCCACCGTCGTCTCTCGCGCTGCGATGTGGGTGCTGGGTTGATCTCGAAGTACCGATCGAGCTGACTGTCGCTCAAGCACCGCAACGGTGAGCTTTGCCCGACGCCGCGCGGGTCGAACGCGACGAGGTCGAACCTCTGCGAGAGCCCGCTGAACAGCGTCCACACACTGCGCAGCCATTCGACGCCGGACGCGCCCGGCCCCCCGGGATCGAGCAGCAGCGAGCCGATCCTGTGCTCCGGGTCCGACGCCTGCCGCCTGATGAGCGGCAGCGCGACGTGGCGCCCGCGCGGGTGCTCGTAGTCGAGCGGCACGCGAATCGAGCCGCACTGGAAGCCGCCGGTGCATGGATGCCATGCCACCGACGGATTGGGAAGGCGCGTTGGACTCTTCAGGGCGACGCGGGATGGAATGTCCGAGGGCGTCGCGACCGGCACGTTAGACGACGACCGAGCGGCTGGATGGGTGCCCGCTTCGTTGCTGCATCCAACGGCAACCAAGGCGATCGTCGCTGCGACGGTGAGATTCATGAAGGCGGCTCTCGTCATTCATACGAGGCTATCGAGTTACACGCTTATTGCCCGCCGAGACGAAATGCGTTGTTTTCGCCGAACCCCCTGGCCAATCGTTCGAGCATCCACCATCGTCCTTTATGGAGATAAGGGGCGAAAGAGGGGGCTCTCATGGCGATTCGCCGCGAAAAGACGTTCGCGGGACTGCTCACTTTGGCTGTGTTAGCGGGAACGCTCGTGCTAGGGACCGGCGCGGCTCACGGCGCGGTACCGGCATCCTGCCTCGACGTCACCGCCGAGACGGCCTCTGCTCAAACGTCGACCGTGCAGTCCGCGACGGCGACATTGCGCAGTATCCAGGGTGCCTCGCCGGGGTCCGGCTGCACAGCGGCTGCGGTTACGGTCGGCTCTGGGACGGCGAACATCGATTTCGAGGTCACTGGTCCTTCGGATCCTGATCAGACCAATTCGCCGGCATCGCCCGACCTGACGTGCACGATCGCAACCGGTGCATCGAGCTGCAGTGTCTCGTACACCGGTACCGCTGCCGGCACCGACACGTTGAGGGGCTGGATCGACGCGGATGACT
>JALZGD010000299.1:1564-2708 GCA_030861205.1 Actinomycetota bacterium | reverse complement strand
TAGACGTCGGCCGCTTTGAACAGACGCGGTTTGTCGTCGTCGGAGACGCGCCCAAGCCACGTCACGTCGACACGCAACTCTCGAGCGAGCTTGCGTGCCGCACGTTCTTCGGGACCGGTCCCCGCGACGACGATGCGCGCCCCGAGATCCCGGAGGCGCGTGCACGCCTGCAGCAAGGTCTCTAGCCCCTTACGTCTTTCGAGGCGCGACAGGAACAGGATCTTCCTTCCGGGCCCGAGGTCCGCGGGGGCCGCGTCTCGAAACGTCGCAAAGTCGACACCGTTCGGCGTCAGACGGTACGTGCCGGGGAAGTACTTCGAGATGAACGACCGCGCTTCGTCCGACACCGCGGTGCGCACGCTGAGACGCCCGGCCGCCCGCGCGAGGACCGGTCGCGCTACCCGGTAACCGACACTCGAATCTGCGGCGGCGTGGAACGTGCCCACGACGGGAACCCGGGATGACTGGGTCGCGATCAAAGACACACTCGGGATCAGCGGCTCGTGCGCGTGGACGACATCGGGGCGGCATCGGCTCAGCACCCGCTTGAGACCGATGGCGGCGCCGGGCCCAAAAGCGAGCGGGGCTACCGACCCATTCGCCGGGATGCCGATCGAGCGCCCGGCTCGAGCAACCGACCCATTCAGTTCGACTCCGAAAGATGCGGGGGCGACGACAATGACATCGTGGCCCCTTTCCGCTAATTGGCTACGTAACGCGGAGATGTGAGTCTGCACTCCACCTACGCGATCCCACGCATAGGGACAAACGATCGCGATCCTCACTTCGACTTGGGGGGCTTGTCCGCAGGCCAGAACGGCTGGAAAACGTGCCACTCTTCGGGCCTTCGTGCGACGTATCCCTCGAGCACCGGCGCGTACTTGCGCGTGAGATCGACGATCTGCTCCCGGGTGATCTTGTTGGGATCGTGATCGTCGGGAAGCTCGATGGGGTCTGAGATCTCGGCTTCCCACCCGAGCTTGCCGTCCGGTCGTCGTACGCCCCACACTCCTGCCACCAGCAGCGGGACGCCCGCCCGGAGCGCGATCGACGCGGCACCGGCCGGAAGAGTTGCCGGCTCGCCGAACCAAGTGACTTCAGGCCCGTTGCCTTTCAAGTCGCGATCACCCAAGATCGCAACGAC
>JALZGD010000299.1:0-1554 GCA_030861205.1 Actinomycetota bacterium | reverse complement strand
CCTGTTCGACCTCCCGCACGAGGTCGTTCGTTACGCCGGCCTGCGCCGGGTAGATCTTCATGCCGAGCCGAGCACGATGCTCGACGAAGAAGTCGAACATGCGCCGGGGCTTCAGGATCTCGGCCACCGTCGCAAGCCTGTTCCCGCGCGCGCCGACCCACGCCCCCGCTGCGTCCCAGTTCCCAAGGTGGCCGACGACTACGACGGCACCCTTCCCGCGCGCGAGGACCTTGTCGATCCTGTCCTCTGTGTCGCACTGGAAGCGCTCGAGGAAGTAATCGCGGTCGCGCAGGACGAGGCTGAAGGTCTCGAGCCAGTAGCGCGCATACGAGCGATATGCGTCGACGACCAACCGCCGAACGTCCAGGGAGTCCGCGGGGCGCCCCGTGATCCGGGCGAGGTTCTTCTCGACCTGTCGCCTCTTGTTCTTCGACAGCTTTGCTTGAGCCGCCCCCGCCGTGCTGGCGAAGGCGTATGCCCATCTTTCGGGCACCGCGCGGGCGATCGCCGCGGCCGCGACGTACGCGTAATAGACGAGCTGGATGAGCCGGCCTTCCCCGGTAGGGCGTTTACGGCCGGGCACCGGGAGCAACCCGCTGTGCGGCTTGGCCGCGCACGTGAAACAGACGCTGCAAGAACGTGATCGTTGTAGCGGCACAAAGGATCACGAGCATTACCGGGATCACGTCCAGTATCAGGGCCGCTATGACGATGATCAGTCGCTCCGCGCGCTCGGCAAAACCGACGTTGCACTCGAAACCGAGGCCTTCCGCCCGCGCCTTGACGTAGGAAACGAGGAAAGACGCCACGAGCGTCCCCATCGCGACACCGGCGACCCATGGGTGATTGTGCGACGGCAGATCGGGACGCACCCCGTAGACCCACGCGATCGGAAGAAAGATCAGTGCGTCGGAGATCCGGTCGGTAGTCGAGTCCAGTAGCGCGCCAAACGCGGTCGTCGCGCCCCGCGCCTTCGCTATCGCTCCATCGAAGGTGTCGGAGAACGCCGCGACGATGGCCACGAGACCCGCCAACAGGAAACGCCCCTGCGCGATCCACACCGCGACCACTGCATGAAGGGCGACCCCGAACAACGTGACGACGTTCGGACTGAGCCCGCTCTTCGCCAACGTCTGCCCGACCGGCCGCATCAAGCGGTCCCATCCAGCCCGTACCTTCTGGTTGATCACGCGGCGAATCCTAGTTGTGAGCCATTCCGGCCCCCGTTATGCGCACGGCAGCCAAACTAAGATGTCGCCCTCCACACAGATCGAAGGGGGCCGTCGGCGTGAAGAGCTATCCAACGGAGAACATCCGCAACATCGTCTTGGTCGGACATGGCGGGTCGGGGAAGACGTCGTTGGCAGAGGCTCTGTTGTTCCGCTCGGGCGCCCTGACGCGCATGGGGAAGATCACCGAGGGAAACACCGTGTGCGACTTCGACGAGGAGGAGATCCGCAAAGGCATCTCGGTCTCGACGGCCCTCGCGCCGGTCGAGTGGGATAACCACAAGATCAACGTCCTCGACGCTCCGGGCTACGCCGACTTCATTGG
>JALZGD010000298.1 GCA_030861205.1 Actinomycetota bacterium | reverse complement strand
GATGACGTCTGACTCGCCACTCTTGAGAGATTGAATCTCGGTGTTGATGTCCGGTGTGTACGGGAACACGATCTTGTCGATGTACGCGGGGTGAGGGCCCCACCAGTTCGGATTCCGCTCGAGTGTGACCGACTGATTCTTCTTGAAACCCGTAACCAAGTAGGGACCGTCACCGATCGGCTTCCCCGTCTTGGGATCGCAGATGCAGTTGTTCCAGACCTTGTTGAAGTCCTGTCCGGCCAAGACATGCTCAGGGAGAACCCCTGCGACACCCGCGAACAGGGTCTTCCAGGGTGCGAAGACTTTCTTGAATGTGAACTTGATCGTGTGGTCGTCGATGATCTCGTCTTTCGCGATGTCGTCGTAGCCATTACGAGAAGCGACGTCGAACTTCGGGTTGATGAATGTCTTCCATGTGAAGTCGAGGTCCTTGGCCGAAACCGGCACACCGTCAGACCACTCTGCATCGGGGTTGATCGTGTAAGTCACCGAGAACGGGGGACCGGTGTCGACCTCGGCCTCCTTCGCGAGCAAGCTCGGCTTCTCCGAGAAGTCGGGTTGCGTCCGATAAGTGCCGAGGAGAACGGGGCTTTCCATGTAGGAAAGCCACGCCAGGTTGTACGCGGCAAGGTTCAGGTTGAGGGCGGCGGGGAACTGCTCCGCACCGAGCGTTAGCGTCCCTCCCTTTTGCGGCGTCCCACCGCCGGAGGTGTTGTTGTTGTTCGAGCTCGACGACCCACCGCATGCTGCTGCGATAAGCCCAAACGCGAGCAACAACGCGATGAGCATCGTGGACTTGCGACGCGAAGACCCCATGTCCTCCCCCTATTAGCCCGTTACGGGTTGCGACATACCGCGCATAGCGGAGCCGCTTCCCCCGTAGAGATAGTCGCGAACGCTACTACACGCCTAGTAGAAACGGGCTCATGCGCGTCTAGGCCTTGGTACCGATGACGAAGCCCAGAACCAAAACCTGAACCATTACGAGCGTCGCAAGCACGGCGAAAGCAAGGCTCGCTGCGTCGCCCTTGTCCGGCCGGACCATCCCGTAGCGACCGGCCTTCAGCTCACCCCGACCTCGGCCGGCCGCGGCTTGCGGCCTTCCTCCGGCGTCGCCCTCCACCGTCACCGGCATGGCTCCGCCACGTGCCACGTCGGGACTCCTATCCTCCGAGCGCCGGATCGGTTCTCTCGTCTTCACTACGCGGGAATAACGCAAGAAGGACCCCCCGAAACGGAGTAGGACCCCGAGCGCAAAGAGACCGGCCACGCCGAGACAGGCGTTCGCGAAGGCTCGAGGGGCCGCCTGCCCCCCGACGAGAAAAGCTCCCGTGCCGATGCCGACGAGCGCCCATGCGGCTAGCGAACCGAGCACGATGACCTTGGTCCACCACCCCGCTTGGCTCACGAGGGGAGCCTAAAAGGGCAAGGAGACTTCCCTACGCGACGGATCCACCGCTGGGCCATATAAGAGATCGTGGGCGAGGGGGGATTTGAACCCCCACACGCTTGCGCGCACTGGCACCTGAAGCCAGCGTGTCTGCCGTTCCACCACTCGCCCTCGAGACGAACCGCTATCAGCGGTCCTCAAACGCCTCGGCGATGCCACACCGGACGGATCAAAAGGCTAGCAGTAGGGCGGATAGCACCACTGATCGCGAACCTATTTTGCGCGGACGGGGGACGGGCATAATCCTCTGACTATGGGCGTGGCGAAGAGCATCGAACAGAGGCTTGAGGGCCTCGTCGAGGGCTTCTTCACGAAGGTGTTCCGCTCGGGTCTCCAACCGGTCGAGGTCGGGCGGCGCATCCTGCGAGAGCTCGCCGAGAACAAGACGATTTCCGTGAACCGCGTGTACGTGCCGAACGAATTCGTCGTCGCGATGGGGGCGGAGGACTTCGAACGATTCGATCAGATGGCCGCCGGTCTACAGCGGGAGTTCTCTGAGTTGATCATCGACTCGGCCAAGGAGAACCGGTGGAACCTGATGGGTATGCCGACGATCACCTTCGTCGAAGAGGAGAGCCTCAAGCCGGGAGAGTTCAGGGTCGAGACATCTCTTTCTGCCGACCCCGATGTGGCCGCACCACAGGCGTCGACCCAGGAGCCTGCGGCGGATGGAACGTCGACCGGCGGAGCGATCGCATCCGACACTGCGTCACGACTCGGGATAGGGGACCGCGGCCCCCGTCTCGTGATCCTGAATGAGGACAAGGCGCCGGCAGAGAAGATCACCATCACTCGCGATCCGATCGTTATCGGCCGTATGTCGACCAGCGACGTCGTTCTGTCGGACCCCAATGTCTCGCGCCGGCACGCCGAGTTGCGCCACACGTCGGACGGATGGCTCGTGGTCGATCTCGGCTCGACGAACGGAACCCTCGTGAACGGCAAGCTGGCTCGCGAGCACCGCCTGTCGGATGGAGACGAGCTGACGTTCGGCAGCACCGCCCTTCGATTCGAGCTCGACTGATGCCGGTCATCGTCCTAGACCTTCTGAAATACGCGTTCCTTGTCATCCTCTATCTGTTCATCGCTCGCGCAGTGAAGGCGATATACGTCGAGCTCCGGCCCCCGTCCAAGACGTCGAGCTCTCGACCCACCTCGACTCCGGTCTCGAGGCCCTCGACACGACGTTCCAAGAAAGCACCCGCTCGCGTCGTGTTGCTCGAAGGCGCGGGCAAAGGCGGCAAGACATACGACCTGAGGGACGAGCTTGTGATCGGTCGAGCC
>JALZGD010000101.1 GCA_030861205.1 Actinomycetota bacterium | reverse complement strand
CGCGATGGTGAGCCGCCTCTTCATCCCCCCGGAGAGCGAATCGACCTTGCTGTCTTTCCGCTCGATCAGCTGCACGAACTCGAGCAGCTCGTTTGCTCTCTGTCTAAGCGTCTCGCCTCGCAACCCGAAGTAGCGCCCATAGATATAGACGTTCTCGAAAACCGTGAGCTCGAGGTCGAGCGTGTCCTCCTGGGGAACAACGCCGAGCCGGCTACGGATGGCAGCGCCTTCTTCGCTGGGGTCCGTGCCGAACACCCGAAGTTGGCCGGATGTGACAGGAGACACGGCCGCGATCATCCGCATCGTCGAGGTCTTGCCCGCGCCGTTCGGGCCCAGGAACCCGAAGGCCTCGCGCTGGTCGATCTCGAAGTCGATGCCGTCCACGGCAACGAAATCACCGAAGCGCTTCGTGAGTCCGCGAGCGCTTACGAGCGCGTTCGAGACGGCCGTCCGATCGAGCTGCTGGTCGACATCGGGTGAAGTTCGGGTCATCGAAACAAGATAAAGCCGCGGCCCGCGCAAGAGTTAGATCCATGCACCACTTCAGCGAAGATCGGTCTGAAGGGTGTCGTCAGATGCGCTTGCGGTAGCGGTCTACGGCCAGAGGCGCGAACACTGCGGTAAGACCGATCATCCACAGGATCGCTTTCAAAAGCGGCGACGCCACCGGCCCCCCAAGCATCATCCCTCGCGTCGCATCGACTACGAACGTGATGGGATTCACTTTTACGAATGCCTGCAACCACCCGGGCATCGATTGCGGCGGCGCGAACACCGAACTCGCGAACGTCAACGGCAGAATGATCAGGAACCCCCACGTATTCACCGCCTCAGGACTGTGCGCGACAGAACCGATCAACGCCATCGGCCAGCAGACTGTGATGCCGAACGCGATGACTAGCAGCAGAGAAGCGACCGCGGCAGCGAGGCCGGCATGGAATCGGAAGCCGAGCAACAGACCGAATCCCGTGATGATCAGCGTCCCCCACATCACGCGCACGGCGTCGGCAAGGATCCGACCTCCGACAACCGCCGAGCGCGAGATCGGCAGCGACCGAAACCGATCGATGAGCCCTCGGTTGAAGTCGTTGTTGATCCCAAGGGCGGTTTGAAATCCCGTGAAAGCGATGCCTTGCACCATGATCCCCGGTAACGCGAATTGCAGATACTGCTGACTCGAGCCTGCGATCGCACCGCCGAGCACGAACACGAAGAGCATCAAGAACATCAAAGGCTGAACGGTCATGCCTACGAGTTGCTCGGGATCGGACTTGATGTGCAACAGATTGCGTCGCGCAATGATCATCGAGTGCGCGAAACCTGCCCTCAGACCGACACGTTCGATAGTTGCCGCCGGCGAGCTCATCTGACGCTCCTTTCAAGTTCCGGAGCGCGTTGATCTGAAGGCCTACCGCCGCCATCTTCGTCGCGCGCTTCTTCCGCGGGATGGCCCGTGAGTGCGAGGAACACTTCGTCGAGGCTCGCTCGTCGCAGCGCCATGTGCGCGATCGTGACGCCGGCTTGCTTCAACCGCACGACGGCGTCTCCCAACACGGCGGAATCCGTAACCGCCACCGTCACGAGCCCATCCGAGTTGTCGACTTGAGCTTCCGATCCGGAAAGGCCCTCGAGGACGTTGACCACCTCCTGCACGTCCGACCGTGCTGCCGGCTGGACCTCGACCACCTGCCCACCGACCTTCGCCTTCAATTCATCGGCAGTTCCTTGGGCGATGACCTTGCCGTGGTCGACGACGACGATCCCATCGGCTAGATGGTCCGCTTCATCGAGATATTGGGTCGTCAACAGCACCGTCGTACCCGATGCCACGAGCTCTTTGATCAGGCCCCATAGTTGGTGCCGGCTCCGCGGGTCGAGACCGGTCGTGGGCTCATCGAGGTATAGGAAGCGGGGGCGTCCGACGAGACTTGCCGCCAGGTCGAGCCTGCGGCGCATACCCCCCGAATACGTCTTCACCACTTTGTCCGCCGCGTCGTCCAGGTCGAACGAGGTCAAGAGCTCCGCCGCGCGAGCCGGCCGATCATGTAGAGGTTCTCTTGCCCGGAGAGCAGCTCGTCGACGGCCGCGTACTGACCTGTCAGGCCTATTGCTTTTCGGACATCGCGCGGCCGAGACACGACGTCGAACCCGCCCACCGACGCTCGACCCCCATCGGGAGTGAGCAACGTCGACAGGATGCGGATCGCCGTCGTCTTCCCGGCCCCGTTCGGACCGAGCAAACCCAAGACCTGGCCTTCAGGCGCCTCGAAACTGACCCCGTCGAGCGCTCTCAAGCTGCCGAAGGTCTTGACCAGGCCTTCGGCGACGATCGCGGCTTCTCCCAAGAAGACCTCCTCCATAGGCGTACCCGAGCGTGAACGCTCTGCTTGCGCGCGAGATTCCGGCGACGCGCAACTTTCTCGAGGCTAGAGGAGAGAGCCCGAGCCTCCAAGGGGCATGAGAAAGATCAGTGGGCGGGCCCTGCGTATCGCACGACTGGAGCACCCGTCGCGGCCGATTCATAAGTGAGATGCGGGAGGCCGTGCGCATCGAAAGTCGCGCTTACGAAGTCGCCGGCGAATCGGTCCGAACCGCTGCATCCTGCCGTCGAGCACATCGGGCCCTTGTGAACGTTGCGCTCGATCGTCTGCACGTGCCACCGCGGGTGAGCTGCATACGCATTGGACGTCTCGGCCCACTTGACGTCCCAAGAAGCCGTCGAGGGCATCGACGCAGCAAGAGCCGGAGTCGCGCTCTGGTACCAGATCACTCCGACGTGTCCCGGGGCGCCGGTTGCGATCGCGGTGAAGGTCGACGTCCCCGAAGTGGTTCCAGGGATCGGCGGCAGCTTCTTCCACGTCTTGCCGCCGTTCGTGGACCGAGCAACCACGACCTCGACCCCGGGCTTGCCGCCGCCGGTGTTCGCGGCCTTCGGCGTCGCGACATCGCTCACGATGTACAACGTGCCGTCGGTCGTGAAACCTGCACTCGGCAACGCCGCGCCGGCAAGCAACGGAGTCGTGCGCTCGCCACTGATGGCTCCCGTCGATCCGTCGAATATGTGGAATCCGAGAGGCCCACTTGCGAAGTTGTTCGTGGCCGTTTGGTTGCTCGCGTTGTCCGTGAACGCTTGGTAGATCTGGTGGTCCTTCGGCGACATGAAGAGATCGCCGGTATTCGAGTTCATGCCCTTGGACGTCGTCTGGTGGTAGGTCCACGTTTGGCCTCTGTCCCCGCTCGTGAACAGCAATGTTTGGTAGAGACCCTCATTGGTCACAAGGAACTGCTGCTTCGTCGTCGGGGCCGCGACCCACATCCTGTCGGTCCCTCCAGGGATAGCCACGGGATCGCATTGCAGCGTCGCTCCTGCATCGTCACTGGTGCACACGGCCGTCGTGCCCGCATACGGGTAGTCGAACGCGAAATACAGACGTCCCGCCGGATCGACTGAGATCGAGCTGTCCGACGCGACCTGCAGGCCCCCCTTGTTGTAATCCTTGTTGTAGATGCTCGGCGGAGTCTGCGTCCACGTGCGGCCGCCGTCCTTCGACACGTAGAGGTATTGCAGCGCGCTGATGTAGAGCGTTCCGTCGGGGGCCGCCACTATGTTCGGCTCGTTCCCCTGCGAGCCGACCGTGACGGGAGCGCCGACACGATGGACGGCCTTGCCCGCCTCGCTTGCGGGCGTCATCAGGACGATCGCGCAAGCGACTGAGAGCGCGGCAGCAGCGACGCGGTTCAGGCGCATACCTGTCGATTCTCCGCGCTGGCCCTTGTTCCTGCGGACCCTGGTCCGCAGGGCCCGGCTAGTTCGAGAACGTGTAGTCGGTGCCGACCTTGGTCGTATCGATGACCGGAGCGGACACGCCGTTCGGGTAGCTGCCCGAGTACTGGAACGACAGCGCCTGCGGAGCGGTCAGCTTGGCCCCCTTAGCGAAGGCTTTATCGAGCTTCCGAGGAACCGTCACGGTCTGGCCGACGATCTTCAGCTCGGTCGTCGTCCCTCCCGCCGGGCCTGCGCCGCAAGTGTCTTTCAGCTGAGCCTTGAACTCCGTCAGATCGTTGTTGGCTCCCGGGAAGTAGGCGTCGATGAACAAGCACTGTGACGCGGGGGCTCCGTTGAAGCGCACCCGATAACCGACCGCGGTGGTGGCCGGAGGCGCCGCCGCAGTGGAGAAGGTCACGTAGAGGTTCTTCGCATCGTTCGACAGGGTCACCGACTCGAGATCGGAGACCGTGCCCACGCTGGCCGCGGTCTGGTCGCCGAACGAGCCATCGCCCGTCCCCTGGTCGTTCACGAAATTGGCATCGCCCGCCGGGTCTTTGACGATCGTCTTTGCGGCCGCGGCAGAAGCGTGGCCCGCCGGGAGCATGGCGGCGCCGGCGAGCAGCGAAATCAGCAGAGCGGTCGAGATGCGCCTTTTCACGGTTCCCCCTTCGTTCGTTAACTCTTGTGATTTCGTTCTCTGGCGCATCGCAATGTCCTGCCGAAAACGGCACGAATAGCCGAATCCACCCGTGTGAGCAGTCCCACGGCCCCCCAAACCGGTCAAATCGGACACCAACGGCCCGGCGACATCGTTCAGGGGGGGCACCGGCATGCCGACTAGATATGGATAGCTATCGGAGCAGATGCATGGACGCACAGACAACCAATGCGGAAATGACGCATCTTCGAGGCCTACTCGACGTCACGCGTCTCGTCGCCGAGGCAAGTGATCTCTCGGAGGTCTTGGACGCGGTCGCCCACACGATCGCAGGATCTCTTGGGTTCCAGACGGTTGCGATCAACCTGTATCGCCCGGCGTGGGACGACTTCTCCGTCACGACGGTCTACGGAAACGACGCGGCTCGATCGAGTCTCCTGGGCACGACGAACCCAACCGAGGTGTGGCAACCGCTGCTCGACGAGCGTTTCCTTCGGCGGGGTGCGTACGTGATTCGGGCCGGTCAACTCGATTGGGACGAGCTCGACCTGCCCCGCTACGTCCCACCTCCCGGAGGGAGCGTCGCTCAAGGGTCGGACGCGTGGACTCCTGAAGACAGCTTGATGGTCACTTTGAAGAGCTCGTCACGTGAGTTGCTAGGGATCATCTCGGTCGACGAGCCGGTCCACGGACGCTGCCCAACGGATGAGGAGCTCGATGTTCTCGTCTCGTTAGCCCGCCACGCCGCGGTGGCCATCGCGCGGCATCGAGCGGCATTGGTCAGTTTGCTCGACGTCTCGCGGAAACTTACGCGAGCGACATCGACAAAAGAAGTCCTCGATTCGATCTGTAGCGCGATCGGGACGACGCTCGGATTCGAGAAGGTTGCGATCAAACTCCTGGACCCGAAGGACGGCAACATCCGGATAAGCGCGGCTCACGGGTGGACGACAACAGATCCCGCGGTGTCGTCCGCCTATCCGCTGAAAGACATCGCCGCGCTACTGGACCCGTCGTTCGAAGAGGAAGGTACCTACCTCATCCCCCATGACGAGGTCGTCGCTCGTGTCGATCCATCGCGCATCAGATACGAGTCCGTTCGAAACGGTAGAGGGCCACGCGCGTGGGACCGCCACTGGCTCCTCGCGCCTCTCAACAGCGGCGGTCAAGTCATCGGCCTTGTTCGCGTCGACGACCCCGAGGACTTGCTACAACCGTCCCTCGAGCGACGTCAGGAATTGCGCATGTTCGCGGACCAGGCGGCTCTTTCACTGGATAACGCCGCGCAACGAGAACATTTACGGGCAAGTCAAGCCCGTTTCCGGTCTCTCGTTCACAGCTCTTCGGACCTGGTAATGGTCGTTGGAGCGTCGCTCGACCTCAAGTACGCGAGCCCTGCAACGAGCGAGACCTTTGACCTCGATCCGGATCGAGAAGTGGTCGGCATCATGGATCTGGCCCACGCCGACGACGCTGGTCATCTGAAGAGGTTCCTCGACGACCACCTAGCCTCGGCATCAGGCGGAAGGATCGAGTGGCGAGCGCGTCGTCCCGACGGTAGTTACGTGTACCTCGAGACCCTTGCAGACAGATTGGTCGACGAATCTTCCCTCGGAGAGCTGCTACTGACGAGCCGCGACGTAACCGAGAGAAAAGAGCTCGAGACCCGATTGACGCACCAGGCGTTACACGATCCGCTGACGGGACTGGGGAACACGACTCTGTTCACCTCGGCCCTGGACCGCGCTCTCCATCGGTCGGAGGACGCATCTCACCAGGTCGCAGTGTTGTTCATCGACATGGACAACTTCAAGGCGGTGAACGACTCGTTCGGTCATGAAGCCGGTGACCAGTTCCTTGCTGAGACCGCGAGACGGCTGACCACGTGCCTGAGGCCTACCGACAGCGCGGCGCGCGTCGGCGGCGACGAGTTCGCAGTCATGATCGAGAGCTGCAGCATAGGGGCCGCAGAAGCAGTCGCAGCTCGCATGCAGCGCGTCCTTCGGACACCGGTGCTGCTCTGCGGAAGGACCTTCGACACTTCAGCAAGCATTGGCATCGTCGTCGGCTCGAGCAGCATCGATTCGCCACAAGACTTGATCGGGCGCGCCGATGCGGCGATGTATGCAGCTAAAGCGCAAGGGAAAGGGCGCTCCGTCGTCTTCGGGACAACCGAGCATCTCGCAGTCGTCGAACGCCAACGGCTAAAGCTTGAAGCGCGCGCCGCCATCGATCGCGGGGAGTTCCGCGTCCACTACCAACCGATCGTTGATCTCAGCACCGGCAACCTCGCGGGCTTCGAGGCGTTGGCGCGATGGCAGCATCCAGAGAAAGGGCTTCTCCCGCCCGAAAGCTTCATCCCTCTGATGGAGGACTCGGGCTCCATCGTCCCGTTGGGCGAGTGGGTGCTCGAAGAGGCGTGTAGATCGCTGAGCGAATGGGTGGAGCGCCATCCGCGACTCGCCGACCTGCACGTAAACGTGAACCTGTCCGCACGACAGCTGCTTGACGATGGCCTCGTCGATCGCATCCGCGAGATCCTCGCGACGCACTCGGTCACTCCTTCGCAATTGGTTATCGAGTTCACCGAGAGTGTGCTTCTCGAAGACTCGCCGGGTACGGTCGAGCGTCTGCACGCCCTTCGCGCCCTCGGGATCCAACTAGCGATCGACGACTTCGGCACCGGCTATTCGTCCCTCTCTTATCTGCGCAACTTCCCCGTGGACATCCTGAAGATCGAGAAGCAATTCGTGCAGGGAGCGAGCGAGGGTGTGGAGGACGCCGCATTGGCCAAGGCGATCGTCTATCTAGGCAACTCGCTCGGTCTGAAGACCGTCGCGGAAGGGATCGAAACACGCCGGCACCTAGAGTCGATCGCGCAGTTGAGGTGCGATGAGGGCCAAGGGTTCTTCTTCGGCGAACCGGCCGACAAGCTCGCCTTCGAGAGCCTTTTCCTTAGCGACGCGGCCCTGGAAGACGAGTCTGCCCCGGGGTCGGCCCCCTTGGGAGCGGCCTCGCTCTAGCACCGCAGACCGCAGAAGGTTTTCCCTCCTCCGAGAGCGAAGTAGTCCCCGCGGGCAGCCGAACGCCCGCTTCGCCAGAAGGGGGTATTAATGAAGCGAACACCATTGTTGGTCGCCCTCGCCGTCGGGATCACATCGACGCTCGCTATCGCACCGTTCCATGCCTCGGCCGCGCCGAAGGCAAAGACGGTCGTGAAAGACGTTCTCGGAGACGCCAACGGCGTGAACGACCAGGGAGCGAGCGATGGTTCTTTCGGAGATCAGAACGCGGCAGGCGTAAGCACCGTCGGTGATCTGGATCACGTAGATCTTTCGAACGACGCGAAGAACCTGTACGTCAACTTCGCAACGGCAGCGCCGCCGCCGGCTACCGAGGGGATCGGGTATCGCATCAGGTTCAATCCGACGGCAACACCCGGTACGCAATGCATCTCGATCGAAGCGTTCTTCCCCGGCGCCGGCAACGACCTGAGCGATTTCGAGGCTCAACTCACGGACTCGTGCGGGGGGGGCACCGTAACGAAGCCGCTGAAGATCGTCG
>JALZGD010000297.1 GCA_030861205.1 Actinomycetota bacterium | reverse complement strand
ATAGAGAACTGCGCTCGTCACCGCAACTGGGATCTTCTCGCCGGAATCCTGTTTCACGAAGACACCTCCAATGGAGCCTTCCGATAGATCGAAGATGGGCAGCCGAACATCGGCGCCTTGGGGATCAACCGCAACGATGACCTCGGTCACAGGCCGCCCGATCGCCTCTGCGGATGGAACGCCCATCACGATCTCCGCCTCTCGGTTGAAGGCCAGAACGTTTTTCTCGCCGTCGATGGCAACGAGCGCATCGGCCATCGATTCGATGATGGTTTCGATGCGGGCCCGTAACTCATGCTCTTCGCGAGCTGCCTCGCGCAGGTCATTCGTCATCCGCGATAGCGCCGACGTCATGTCGTTGAACGTGGCACCGAGTTGTCCGACCTCGTCTTCGCCCGACACGTCGGCATGAACCGAAAGATCTCCTTCGCGAACGGCTCGTGCCGTGTCGGTCAGAACCTGGATCGGCCTGGTGATGCGGCGCCCCGAGAAATACGCGAGAACGAGCACAACCGCGCCGACGCCCATCGCAACGATGAACAGGATCTGCGTGACGCCTTCCCGCGTCTTCGCAACGATGCTTGCGGGCGACGACAAGACCAACGTTCCAACCGTCTCACCCGAGGAGCTCTTGATGTTCCCCGCGGCCGTGAAATAAGAATGTGCGCTGATATCGCTCTGTTGGGCTACCGCTCTCTGAGTCGCGAATGCCGTCTTGGGGATCCCACCGATGATCTCTTTCGCGGTCGGCCTCGAAGCCAACTCGGTCGCAATCACATTTCGGTCGATCAGCAGACTCGGTCGCGTCGACCCGATGCTCTGTTCGATCTGCTCCGCAGTGAGCGCGTCTACGTAGCGGCCCGTCGCGAGGATGCCGACTCTTCGGTGAGGCGGTTGGCTGTTGAGCACCTCGACGGCGGCGATCTCAGCCATCGACCGGGGGCTGATCCGCTGCGGATTAGCTCCGATCTGACGCCCCTTCACGACATCCGAGACGACGTCGGATCCGGCGATCTTGATAACGTCCGCGCTCTTCAACGGGGTCGGGACGGGTCCCTTCTTGCCCTCCACGAAGGGACCGCTACCCGCGTAGGCAAGCAACCGGCCGTGCGGGTCCATCAGCACCACGAAATCGAAGTCGAAGAAGGACGTCTTGCTCGTTAGCTCTCGCGCCTTCTGCTTAAGCACCTGACGTGAGCCCGAGACGAAGTAGCCCGGGACGGGAGACTGGCTCGTCACGCTCTGCGTGCTCTGAAGGAGATCCTTCGCGTCGTTCGTTTGGATCTTGTCGATCGCGCTGACCAGTTGGGTCTTGACCGTCCTCAGTTCGCTGTTCTGAACGTTGTTCGAGATGACGCCCGTGAGAGCCGTCGACAATGTCAGGACGACGAGCACCAGCAACGCGACGAACGAAGCGACGAACCGCGTGCGGATGCTGGATCGAACGCCGGTCCACATCCACGAGCCCAAGATCGCGTAGCCGAGCGCAAGGAACGCGTGCGCCACGTAGGCATACGTCCCAGCGGTCGTCCCGAAGCGGGCTTGGGGGGTGACCCCGTTGAGAACCTCAGAGGCCGCGATCGCAACGGCGGCGAGCGCCAACCTACTGAGATCACGTCGCCCGCTGCGAGCCGAGACCGCGAACGCGGCGACGGCGAGTACGCCGGCCGATGCCGCCGGCGCAAACACGAGGGGCTCGCGAACGGACAGCAGCGCCCCCGCAGTCGGCACCGCGGCCCCCGCCGACGCAGCCACGCCGATGAAGACGAAGAGATATCCGACTGCACGTAGGCCCAGCAGCAGGTGAGCGGCCTGACCTCCCGCGTCGGTCGTCACAAAGCCACCGCCATGCACGACGGCCGACGCCGCCAGACACGCGAATCCCAAAGCAACGCACACCCGGTTGAAGGAAGCGCCCGGGATCAGGTTCGGGCGCGACAGGACGAGAAGCGATCCGCCGGCCGCCACCAGGAATGCAAGTAGCTCGACGGTGAAGTGGATGGGTACCGCCAGCGACCCGTTCAACATCGCACTCAGTGTCCCATTTTTCCCACCTGCGTCACCGTTTGTCGTCCCGTTGCCGGGGCGTCCCCGCAGGCGTCAGGGGCCCAGTGACTGGAGGTATTGCAGGGCGTCGTCGAAGGTCTTCACGGAAACCACCTTGATATCGCCCGCCGCCGCACGCGCGTCGTCGGCCTCGCTTTCGGGCGCAAGGAAGATCTCTGCGCCCGCTGCTTCGGCTCCTGCGACCTTCTCTTCGATCCCGCCGATCGGTCCGACGGTGCCGTTGCAGTCGATCGTCCCGGTCCCCGCGATCTTCTTGCCTTGCGTGAGATCGCCGGGAGTAAGAGCGTCGTAAAGCGCAAGCGAGAACATCATCCCGCCAGAGGGCCCGACGATCTTGCCGGTGTCGATCAGGATGTCGAAACCCGGATGGACGAATTCTTCCATCTGGATACCGAGGAACGGCGACTCGTTGTCGATCGGGCTGCGCGCGGTCGTGATCCCGCGCAGCACGTGCGAACGGGTGCCGCGCCGAACCGTGACGACGACTTTGTCGCCGACCTCGAGCGAATGGAGCTCTTTTGTCACGTCACAGGTCGTTCCGACGTGGACGCCATTGACGGCGGTGATCACGTCGTCTTTCTGGATCACTCCTTGCGCAGGCGTGTCGTCGAGAACGTTCACTACCTTTGCCCCGTCGGGGCCGCGAAGGCCCAGTGCATCGAGCGCAACCTGCTCGGC
>JALZGD010000296.1:811-2752 GCA_030861205.1 Actinomycetota bacterium | reverse complement strand
TATCCTCGGCGAGACGAACATCCGCGGCTTTGCGAGCGACCGAGTGAGCTGGCTTAGATACACGCTCGAGCAGTGTGAGCGGGCGCGCGACGCAGGGGCGCCGATCGACGGCTACTGCTGGTTCCCGTTCATCGATTCGACCGACTGGGATTCGCTACTGGCCAATGCCGACGGGCACGTGGACCCCGTCGGTGTGTACTGGCTCGACGATCGCCTCGACCGTCGCTCTTCGGTCATGTCCGAGGCATTCACGCGGGCCGCTCGCGGCGCCGGCTCGTCGGAGCTGGCGGCGTTCCGCTTTCAACCTCCGCTGGACAGATGGCTCGCCGGACTGCTCCCGCAGATGCAGCACTGGTCGTGGCAGGAGCCCACGCTCGACGGCATGAGTGACTCAACGATCCGGCTACACGAAGCGTGGGAGGTGGCCGATGCCTGCTGACCTGGTTGTGTTCTCGCATCTTCGGTGGACATTCGTATGGCAGCGACCGCAGCACCTCGTCTCGCGGTTGGCGAAGAGCCACCGGACGTTGTTCATCGAGGAGCCGATGCCGGCGCCGGTGTCAGAGCCGCTTCTGAAGACTGAGGACGCCGGTGGAGTGACCCGCGTATGGCTCGAGGTCCCCAGTAACGAAGCGCATCTGAATTTCGGAGCCCCGGGAACCGAGATGTATGGCGACATGTTGCGCGACCTCGTTGCCGGTCACGACGCGTGGGCGTGGCTCTACACGCCGATGGCGTTGGATCTCGCTCAGAGCCTCGAACCATCGTTGCTGGTCTACGACGTGATGGACGATCTGGCCGCCTTCAAATACGCCTCCGAAGCGATGGTCCTGCGGCAACATCAAGCGATCGCTTCGGCAGACGTCGTGTTCGCCGGCGGCAGGTCGTTGTTCGAGAAAGTGCAGAAGCACCGCTCCGAGCGTGCCTACCTCTTTCCGAGCGGTGTCGAGCCCGACCACTACGCGGAGGCTCGGACCCACCGCATCACGAGAGAGCGCCCGGTCGCCGGATACGTCGGAGTCATCGACGAACGGATCGATCTGGACCTCGTGTCCGGGCTCGCCGAGCGTCTGCCGAACTGGGACATCCACATGGTCGGCCCGACCCTCAAGCTCGAAGACGTCGATCTTCCGGACGCTCCGAACATCAAGTACCTCGGTCACCAGCCGTACGAAGACCTTCCCCGGTTGATGGGTGGGTTCGATGTCGCTCTCATGCCATTCGCGCTGAACGACTCGACGCGGTCGATCAGCCCCACAAAGACACTCGAGTACCTGGCTGCCGGACTGCCGGTCGTATCGACACGCATCCGTGATGTCGTCACGGACTACGGGGCGGTCGTCGATCTGAGGGACGACGCGGAGGGGTTCGCCGCGGCGTGCAAGCACTCGCTGGAGAAACGCGATGCGAAGGTCGCGCCGCTCCTGCGGCTCCATCACTGGGACTCGATCGCCAATCGGATGGAGGAGCTCGTTCTCGACGCCGTTCGTCGGCCTAGCTTCGCAAGGGCCCAGGCAGGCAACGGTCGCTCGCTCGACTACGTGATCGTCGGAGCAGGCTTCGCGGGCAGCGTTCTCGCAGAGCGCCTTGCTGCCGACAGGGGTAAACGCGTCCTACTGCTGGACAAGCGCGCACATGTCGGCGGGAATGCTTACGACCATTACGACGACCACGGGATCCTGGTTCACAAGTACGGTCCCCATATCTTCCATACGAACTCGAAGGAAGTCTTCGACTACCTTTCGCGGTTCACCAAGTGGCGCCGCTACGAACACCGCGTGCTCGCAAGTGTCGAAGGCCGACTCGTCCCGATACCTATCAACCTGGACACGATCAACGAGCTGTTCGGCTTGAATCTCACGTCCCAGGAAGTCGAGGGGTTCCTACAGTCGGTCGCGGATCCGGTCGCTCATTGTCGGACCTCTGAAGACGTAGTCGTTG
>JALZGD010000296.1:0-801 GCA_030861205.1 Actinomycetota bacterium | reverse complement strand
TTCTTCCGCAACTACACGCGCAAGCAGTGGGGGCTCGACCCGTCCGAGCTAGATGCGTCCGTGACATCGCGCGTCCCCACGCGGACGAATCGCGATCCGCGCTATTTCACGGACATCTACCAGGCGATGCCCGTGAACGGCTATACGAGGATGTTCGAGAACATGCTGGATCATCCCAACATCAAGCTGATGCTCAACACCGACTACGACGAGGTAAGGGACCTGTTCCCGGACGCAGAGGTGATCTACACCGGCCCCGTCGACGAGTACTTCGGGTTCCGGTACGGGAAGCTTCCTTACAGGTCGCTGATGTTCGAGTTCGAGACACTCGATACGGAAGTCGCTCAGCCCGCGCCTGTCATCAATTTCCCCAACGAGCAGCCCTACACCCGGGTTACCGAGTTCAAGTACCTAACGGGGCAGGAGCACCGTAAGACGACGCTCGTTCGTGAGTACCCGACCGACGACGGCGACCCCTATTACCCGGTGCCGCGTCCCGAGAACGCTGCGCTCTACAAGAGGTACAAGGCACTCGCGGACGCGACTCCGAATGTTCACTTCGTGGGCCGCCTCGCGACCTACAAGTACTACAACATGGACCAGGTCGTCGCCCAGGCGCTGGCGCTCTACCGCAAGTTCCTGCCACGCACCAGCACTCCGGTCCTCACCGAAACGCGCGCCGATAGCCTCGCCATGCTGGAGGTCGGCACGCGGCGCAGCACCGGGCGCAACGGTAAGCGCAGCTAACCCGCCGATCGCGCCCGTGAATCGCGGCAAGCCGGGGTGAGGCCAGATGTGCAC
>JALZGD010000295.1 GCA_030861205.1 Actinomycetota bacterium | reverse complement strand
GCTGTATAGGTCACGTCTGAACCCGAGACGTCGCCACCATCGCCCGTCGTCAAGAGCCTCGCACCAGCTTTGCGGTTGGCGGTCAGAGGCTCGCGCTCTTTTGGAATCACGATCGCGCCGCCTTCGTGGACGGCTTCGACGAAACGCACGAAGGCTGCTTCCAGCTCCTGCAACGACGACCAGTAGTCGACATGGTCTACCTCGACGTTCGTGACGACGGCGATATGCGGCTGCAGTAACAAGAACGAGCCGTCGCTTTCGTCTGACTCGACGATCGTGAAATCTCCGG
Organism: Actinomycetota bacterium; assembly: GCA_030861205.1. GTDB lineage: Bacteria > Actinomycetota > CADDZG01 > CADDZG01 > WHSQ01 > JALZGD01. The sequence continues at coordinate 2,483 of JALZGD010000295.1, read as the reverse complement.
CGCCGGAGCGTGCGTTCGTACCGGATTCGTTGAGACCGCCACCTACGAGGTATGTCGGGTCCAATCCGGCGTGTCGAAAGACCGAAACGATCATTGATGTCGTCGTCGTCTTCCCGTGCGTACCCGCCACGACTATCGCCTTGCTTCCGGCAAGCAGCGCAGCGAGCGCGCTGCCGCGGCTGATGACTTCCACACCAAGTTTTCTAGCGCGCTCTAGTTCGGGATTCGATGGAGGGATCGCAGAAGAGACGACCAGCGCGTCGGCGCCGTCGACATGCGAGGAGGAATGGCCTCGAAAGATAGTTGCCCCCATGAACTCGAGAGCACGCGCAGCTCGGGACTCCTTGAGGTCCGACCCCGTTATCGTCTTTCCGCGTTCGAGCAGCACCTTGGCGATCGCGGACATACCGGCCCCGCCGATGCCCACGAAATGGATCCGTCGTGCCTCTTGGAGATTCATGCGGCGCTCCTGACGACGGCGGCGAGCGCGGCCGCGGCATCCGGCCTGCCCCAGCGTTTCGCCGCGTTCCGCATCTCGCCCAGACGGTCTTCGTCGCTCCATAAGTCGTCCACGACGGTGGCCACTCGATCAGCCGTCGCCTCGGCGTCGGGGATAACGGCCGCCGCTCCGGCAGCCTCGAGCACGCGCCCGTGCCTCTCCTGCTGTTTGTCCCTGTGGTGCGGATACGGGACGATCACCGACGGGAGCCCGATCACACCGAGTTCCGCGACAGTCGTCGCTCCCCCGCGGCACAACGCAATATCCGCGACTGCGTATGCCTCGACCATGTCGGTGACGAACGACTCGGAGCGGTAGATGAGATCGCCACCCGAACCGACCTCGGCAGGATTCCGCATCCCGGTGACGTGGACGACCTGGACGTCTGCCCGGTGACTCCACAGTTTCGCCAGCCCACGAGCGGCTGCGTTGATCGTTGCAGCGCCTAGGGAACCGCCGAACACGAGGAGTGTCTTGCGCCACGGATCGAGCCGCCAGCGCTCGATCCCGCGCTCTCGAGCGGGACCCAGTTCGGCCGACACGATCTCTGGGAGGACCGGGTTGCCGGTGAAGACACCCTTGGCGCCGATGTCGCTCAAAGTCTCTTCGAACGACACCGCAACGGTTCGCGCCGCTCGCTTAGCAAGGCGATTCGCGAGACCTAGAACGATGTTTTGTTCGTGAAGAACGACGGGAATCCGGGCCGAGCGCGCCGCGGTGACGACGGGAAGACTGACGTAACCACCCATACCAAGAACGACGTCGGGTGATCTCGCGGTCAGGATCGAACGCGCGGCGCGGAATGCCTTCACAGCTCGGATCCCAACGGCCGGCAAAAGCAACGGCTTCGCACGATCGAACCCGGCAACATCGATGTAGTTGAGCTCGAAGCCGCGCCCCGGGACAAGCGTCGATTCAGCTCCAACGGCGGTGCCGATGAAGCTAACGCTGTCGTCCGACATCGCTTGTGCCACCGCCAGCGCGGGATTGACGTGGCCAGCCGTCCCGCCTCCCGCGATGACAACCTTCATCTGCCTCCCGCGGGCCGCGCTTTTCGCCGCGCTGATCCTGCAGGACGCACGAGGCGCGCTTGGCGAGCGATGCTCACGAGGATCCCCATCCCAATCAACGAGATAACGAGCGACGTCCCACCGAACGACACAAGTGGTAAGGGCACTCCCGTGATCGGCATCGCACCGGTCACGGCCCCCATGTTCACTAACGCTTGCACGACCAACCAGATCGTGATTCCTGCCGCGATGAGCATGCCGAAACGATCCGGCGCGCTGCGCGCGACCTTGATCCCGAGATACGCGATAAAGGCGAACGTGCCCAAGACGACGAGACTCCCTAGAAGCCCCATCTCTTCACCGAGGATCGCAAAGATGAAGTCGGTATGCGCGTTGGGCACGAACGACCACTTCTGCCGGCTCGCACCAAGACCTACCCCCGCCCAGCCGCCGGTCCCCATTGCGATCAGCGATTGGATCGTCTGATAGCCGGTCGTGAGCGGCGTGCGCCATGGATGGAGGAACGACAGGATGCGCGCTCGCCGATAGGGCTCGATCAGAGCTGCCGTAAGCGCGATGAACGTGCCGGACGTCGCAAGCGGCAACAGGTACGCAAGCGGAGCGCCGGCAACGAACAGCATCCCGAGTCCGAGCGATCCGACGATGACGGTGGTCCCGAGGTCGGGCTGCAGCATGATCAAACCGGCGACCACTGCCATCACCGGAAGCATCGGCAACACCGTGTGGCTGAACGAATCGAACGTTCGCTCGTCCTTGCGCGAGAACACGTCGGCAGCAAACAGGATGAGTGCAAGCTTGGTGATCTCCGATGGTTGGATCGACAGGGGGCCGAACGCGAGCCACCGCGCACTGCCGCCGACCGTCACCCCGACGCTCGAAACCAGCACCGCACACAACAGAACGATCGAGACCGCTATCAGGACATATCCGAACCCGCGCAAACGGTGGTAGTC
>JALZGD010000294.1:2477-2776 GCA_030861205.1 Actinomycetota bacterium | reverse complement strand
CGCTTCTCCCGTACTCGACCCGATAAGGAGCTCCAGTGAAGGTCATCCTCTCTTCGGACGTGGACAAGCTCGGGCACAAGGGTGATGTCGTGACGGTCGCCGATGGCTACGCGCGCAATTACCTCGTCCCCAAGGGCCTGGCTCTCGTCGCCTCTAAGGGGTCTATACGTCAGGCGGAAGACATGCAGCGTGCCCGCCGCGAGCGACAGGAGAAGGAGAAGGCTGACGCCGCGGCGAGAGTCGCATCACTGGCGGCAAGCCCGGTGTACATCTCGGCGCGAGCAGGGGAAGGCGGCAGG
>JALZGD010000294.1:0-2467 GCA_030861205.1 Actinomycetota bacterium | reverse complement strand
CTGTTCGGTTCAGTCACGAAATCGGATGTCGCCCGCGCGATCGAAGAGCAGCTCGAAGAGGCGATCGACCGGCACCAGATCCGGCTGGACGATCCGATCCGCAACCTCGGAAGCTTTCAGGTCGAGGTCCACCTCCACGAAGAGGTGAACGCCCTCGTGACGGTCGAAGTGATCTCGCACGAAGAGGAAGAGACCGAGTAAGCCCCGATCTTTTTTTCGCTTTCCCACAGGTTGTGCCACGGCGCTGGGGCCGCTAGCTGCGATTCTTCCGTTTTCCACTGCTTCCACGGCCCACTTGTGACCCACATCCGCTCAGCCATACCGTCGACCGGCCGCAGCGACAGCCTGCGGTGACCAAACCGCCGAAACGTGTCGGCCATGGTCCATATTGTTAGAACGTACGTTCGGATCGACGTCCAGCTTCGGAGCTAGCGGGAGGTGTTGTGGCACAGCGGGCGCCATTGGAGGCCGTGCGGTCCCACCGCATCCCACCGCACAACATCGATGCCGAGTAGTCCGTTCTCGGGGCCATGCTCGAAAGCAAAGAGGCGATCGCCAACGTCATCGAGGTCCTTCAGCCCGACGACTTCTATAAGCCGGCGCACGCAACGATCTACGAGGTCGTCCTCGCCCTCTACGGAAAGGGCGAGCCTGTCGACGCCATCACCGTCGCCGATGAACTGGAGCGTCGCGAGTCGCTACACGAGATCGGCGGCACGCCTTACATAGCGGGTCTGCTCGAGGCATATCCAACGGCTTCCTCGGCACGACATTACGCGCGCATCGTCGAAGAGCACGCGTTGCTCCGGCGCCTTGTCGACGCCGGCAACAAGGTCCAAGAGATCGGGTTCTCCGTGCCGGAGGACGTCGACGACGCGATCGATAAGGCCGAAGAGCTGATCTACAACGTCGGCGAGAAACGCTTGAAGGATGACTACCAGCACATCCGTCCGCTGCTCACGCGAACGATGGAAGACGTCGAAACGCTTTACGAGCGCGGTGAATCGGTGACCGGGCTCGCATCGGGATTCCCCGATCTCGATGAGATGACCTCCGGTTTCCAACCGTCGAACTTGATCATCGTCGCGGCGCGGCCTGCGATGGGGAAGAGCTCGCTCCTGAACGACTTCGCGCTGGCTGCCGCAGCCAAACAGGGAAAGCCCGTCGTCATCTTCTCGTTGGAGATGTCCAAGCACGAGCTCGTGAAACGTTTCCTTGCCTCGGAGGCTCGTGTCGACTCGCAACGAATAAGCAAAGGGACACTTCAAGAACAAGATTGGACGCGTCTCTCGGCTGCGTTGGGGCGTCTTGCCGAGGCACCGATCTTCATCGACGACTCCGCCAACGTCACGCTGATGGAGATGCGCGCGAAGTGTCGCCGGCTAAAAGCGAAGCACGGGTTGGGTTTGGTGATCATCGACTACCTGCAGCTGATGCAGTCTCCTCGCAGATCCGAGAACCGGCAGCAGGAAGTTTCGGAGATCTCTCGTGGCTTGAAGATCATGGCGCGCGATCTCGAGCTGCCTGTGATCTGCGCGTCGCAGCTGAACCGTGGCGTCGAGTTCCGGTCGGACAAGCGGCCTCTCCTGGGAGACCTTCGCGAGAGCGGATCCATCGAACAGGACTCAGACCTCGTCATGTTCATCTACCGCGACGAGGTCTATCACCCGGACACTGAGGCTCGTGGCGAGGCGGAGCTGCACATCGCCAAACATCGCAACGGGCCGACCGGCAAGGTCACGCTCGCGTTCATGAACCAGTACACGAAGTTCGCCTCGATCGCGAGAGGCCCCCGCTAGGTCACCGACGCGCTACGGTGGCTCCGTGGCTCGCGGCACTGAGTATCGGACGCGCAACCTCACGTCTCTGCTCGTGAGGGGCTTCCGCAAACGTTGTCCTATGTGCGGAGGCAAGGGCATCTTTGCGTCGTGGTCGGAGCTGAAAGAGCATTGCCCCACCTGTGGCTACACGTTCGTGCGCGAGGACGGATATTGGGTCGGGGCGATGATCGTCAACTTCGCGGCTGCCGAGATCTGGTTCTTCGCCCTGTTCGTCGGCGTCATCATCGCGACGTTGCCCGACATCCCATGGCAGCCTCTGCTCGCCATCGCCTTGGTCACCAACGGCGTGCTTCCGATCGTTTTCTATCCACGGTCGAAGACGGTCTGGATGGCGCTCGACCTGTTCTTTCATCCACGGGGTACAGACGACTGAATGGTCGAAGGACGAATCGACCCCAGTGCGCGAGAGCGGGTGAGGGGAATCGGAGGGTCCTACGGGCGCCCTCTCCCCTCGACGCGCTGCGCGCTCACCCCCGCTATCGCTGCGCGAGAGCGGGTGAGGGGAATCGGAGGGTCCTACGGACGCCCTCTCCCCTCGGCGCGCTGCGCGCTCACCCCCGCTATCGCTGCGCGAGAGCGGGTGAGGGGAATCGGAGGGTCCTACGGACGCCCTCTCCCCTCGGCGC
>JALZGD010000100.1:3979-8134 GCA_030861205.1 Actinomycetota bacterium | reverse complement strand
ACCATGCTCTCCGCCGGGAGTGCCCTGACTGCTGGAGCCCAGGTCGGGATCGTCTTCCGCACCCGAAGGACCGTCGACCGGTGGATCGTTTTGCGTTCCGCCGTTGTCCTTCACGATGTCGGCTCGTCTTGAGATTCGTCGAATGAATCGTCGTCCGGATTGAGCGCCGGCTCGGTAGGTTCGTCCACCGTCGGCTTGCCGGGGTTCTGCTCGTCGGCGTCGGTTGTGTTCTCTTGCTCTGTCATGGGCGTCACCTCCCCCGCCTTACTTCCCGGGCTTCAAAGAACGAAACCGAGCGTCCTGCGGCGACTCCTCTACCCGCCGAAAACGTGGAAGACGACGGAGCGGCTCTTCGGCTCGTCGAATTCGAGCAGAAACAACCGTTGCCACGTCCCGAAGATGGGCTCGCCGGCGGTTACCGGGATCGCGTGCGACGTCCCCCCCACGAGCATCTGCATCACATGGGCGTGGCCATTGACGCGCTCGTCCTCCTGGAGATTCTGCGTTCTACGGTCGAAATCGTCGTGCGCGTAGTAGACGTCCTTCGGTACGAGCACATCCAGGCGCGCGCGAAGGTCTTCGAGGACTCCCTCTTCCCATTCGTTGATCACGAGGGCGCATGTCGTGTGTGAGCAAAAAACCACCGCACAGCCCTCGACTACGCCGGAGTCCTTGATGGCACGTTTCAAGTCATCCGTGAGATCGACACACGAAAGTCGCTCTCGCGCTTCGACCTTCACTTCACTCGTATGCGACATCACGATCGCAAGCTCTCCTCAGTCATCAGAAGGGTCAGTTTAAGGATGGTTCCACAGCGGAGTGCATGCTGGATGTGAAGATTCTGTGGAATCAGCCCATGTAGGCGCGTTAGTAGCCCTTTGGGAAGTTGTACGTGGACGGTATCCCGGCAGGCAGTTCGTCCTGCGTGCCGAACGCAAGCACGATCTCTTCGTGTGACGTCAGCTTGATGGTTCGCGGGTTTCCTGCGAACGACGACCCGTTCACGAAAGCGCTCAGCGTCCGGCCCCCGCCGGCGCAGTATCCGCCGATACACGTCGCATCCAACCGGACGCCCCACACGTCGAAGAACTGCCCGAGCGTGAATGTCCGTTTGACGTCCGACTCGACGTGGATGACGCCGGTCTCGTCATGCGTATGAAGCGGTGCGATGAAGGAGTCGTCGGCAGCGATGCCGATGCCGCCGGGCACCGGCACTTTCCGTCCGCCGATGAAGATGTCGAGATGCTGATGGATGTGCAGGACGGACCCCTCGCTCGATAGGGCGCGCAATCCGATCGCAGCGAGTCTCTGTTTCAGGAAAGTGAGCTCCGGCGGCCACACTGCGTTGCCGGTCTGGAGGCCCGGGAGCCGCGTGGAAGCAGCCGGCGACGGCGGCGGTGTAGGCGTCGGCTTGTCCGACCCGTTCCCGCTGACGACGAGGAGCACGATCAACAGAGCGGCAACGAGAGCCGACCCACCGATCAGGTACATACGCGTCCGAGCTCGGTTCACAACATTCACCCTAGTTGGAACCGAGTCCTACACTGCGTCGATGCGCCGCGTCGTCTGGTTCATCACGCTCGCTGCGATGACGGCGCTGATCGCACCCGCCAGTCCCACCGTTCACGCCGCGCCTCGCTACACGCGCAGGCCGTCGATCCGACGCGACCGCATCCCGTACGGGCACAAGCGCAAGCACGAGATGGCCGCTTACTCGAAGCGTCACTACGGGCACGCGCGTTGGCGGTTGAAGCACGTTCGAGTCATCGTTCTTCATTTCACCGGAGGCAACAGTTACTCGTCGGCATGGAACACGTTCGCGTCGAACTCACCCAATCACGGCGAGCTCCCCGGTACCTGCGCCCACTTCATCGTCGGTAAGGACGGAGTGATCCACCAGTTGGTTCCCACCTCGATCCGCTGCCGACAGGCGATCGGGCTCAACTACGTCGCTATCGGCATCGAGACGGTTCAGCCGACGGGAGAAGGGCCACATTGGGCGGACAGCCAGATCCTCCATCGACGCCCTCAGATCCGGTCGGCATTGCGATTGGTGAAGTTCCTTCGATCGAAGTACCGCGTGCGAATGAAGAACATCATCGGCCATGCGATGGCGAACGGTAGCCCGTACTTCAAGGACCTCGAAGGGTGGCGGAACACTCACACTGACTGGTTGCCGGAGGACGTGCACAAGTTCCGCGAGCGTCTGCGACGCATCTCTTAGCGGTCAGGCAGACGACGCGCGGATATTGCCGAGCCAGCTCTCGTAAAGGCGCGCGTAAACGCCGTCTCGGGTGACAAGCTCCTCGTGCGTACCGACTTCGACGACACGACCTTGGTCGAAAACGAACACCTGCTCGGCAGCCTCCGCAGTCGATAACCGATGAGCGATCGTGATCGTCGTGCGCCCGCGGGCGAGCCTCTCCAGCGCCGACCCGAGCGCACGCTCCATCTCGGGGTCGACTGCACTCGTGGCCTCGTCGAGGATGAGCAGACCCGGCTCTGCGATCTGAGCGCGCGCGAGCGCGACGAGCTGAGCCTCGCCGACCGACAGATTGCCTCCGCGCTGGCCTACGGGCGTGTCCAGACCCGCCGGCAGGCGCGCCAGCCACTCATCGAGGCCGAGGACTGCGAACGCGTTGGAGATGTCCTCGTCGGTCGCCTCCAACCGGCCGTACCGGACGTTTTCTCGGATCGTGTCGTCGAATAGGAAGCCGTCCTGGGAAACCATACGGATCGCACTTCGACGCGACTCGGGAGCCACGTCTGTGAGGTCGATCCCACCGATAGTGATCGAGCCCTCATCGGGATCGGCAAGACGAGTCAGCAGCCGCGCGAACGTTGTCTTCCCACATCCCGTCTCGCCGACGATGGCGACGTGCGCGCCCGCGGGGACCGCGATCGAAACGTCGCGCAACACGGGGCCCCCGTCCCGGTAAGCGAACGAAACGTCGTTCGCGACGACCTCCAGTGCCTCGTGCGGCAACGATCTGCCGTCGACGGGCTCGATCAGATCGACCGGGATGTCGAGCAGGCTGAGGACTTTCCTCCAGCCGGCGATGGCGGTCTGCGTTTGGTCGAAGCTCTCCGCGAGCCATCCGATCGGTTGAAGCAGGAGGGTCGTGAGAAAGAGAAATGCGATCAACCGTCCGGCAGTCATTCCAACATGTCCACGCAGCACGACTCCGACCGCGAGCGCGGCAGCCATCCCGATGCCGCCGAAGACATCGCCGATCGGAAAGACCGTTGCTTGGAATTTTGCTGCTTTGACCTGTGCCTCGTACTGGCGGTCGATCGCACCGCGCAACCGAGCGTCCATCATGCGGTCCAGTGAGTACGCGCGCACGACGTCCGCGCCCATGATCGATTCCGAGATCTCGGAGAGGGTTTCGGTAACGCGAGACCGAACCAGGTCGTAAGCGGCAAGCAACCCCATCTGTAGCCTTCGCAACACGAAATAAAGCGGCGCGACGCACAACACCACGACGAGCGTCAGCTGCCACGAATAGAGGAGCATGACCGCGAGCACTACCGAGATGAGGACGGTGCCCGTGATCCATGCGATCGCGCCCCATTCCATGAATTCGCCGAGGATGTCGATGTCGGCCGTCACGCGTGCCACGAACATGCCGCGCCTCGACGCGGTCTGCTCCGCGAGACTGAGGCTGTGTATGTGGCCGAACGCGCGGACCCTCAGGTCCCGTAGCGCGCCTTCGGAATACGTGACCAATCGAACGTAGCTCTCACGGCTGGCGAAGTACACGAGAACGACGAGCAGAGCCGCGATTGCCGATGCGCCGTAGACGAATCGAGGGCGGAAACTTGTCGGCGAGATCCCTTTATCGAATATCTGTTGCACGAGGATCGGGATCAGGATCGATCCCCCGGCTCCGGCGAGTGCGAAAACCAGCGAATACCTCAAACCCTTTCGGAGTTGAGGCGATTCGCGGATCCCGCGCTTCAGGACCGCCAACGCTCCCTGAGTTTTTGGCTGGCTCATGCAGCACCTCGCCCGTAGGCCGTCAGGAGGTTCGCGTATGCCGGGTACTCGAGCAGCTGGTGGTGGTGACCCTCGGCGGCGATCCGACCGTCCTCGAGGAACAGGACGCGGTCCGCGAGGGCGATCGTCGAAGCACGGTAAGCAACGACTAGGAG
>JALZGD010000100.1:0-3969 GCA_030861205.1 Actinomycetota bacterium | reverse complement strand
CAGGCCGTCGAGTATGGCGCGCTCTACCGTCGGATCGACTGCAGAAGTCGCGTCATCCAGGATCAGCACTCGAGGCTGCCGTGCGAGTGCGCGCGCAAGAGCGACCCTCTGACGCTGACCTCCAGACAACGTCACGCCGCGCTCTCCCACAACTGTGTCGTAGCCGAGCGGCAACCTCAGGATGAAATCGTGTGCCTGCGCGAGGCGAGCCGCGGCCTCGACGTCGGCGTCTGACGCTCCGCTATCGAGGGCGATGTTGTCCTTTACGGACGCCGCGAACAGGAAGCTTTGTTGGAACACGACCGAGACGGCTCGCTGCAGCTCGCTCGTCGCGATCTCTCGCAAGTCGATATTCCCCAACCTGATCTGTCCGTCATGCGGATCATCGAGACGTACCAGCAGCTCGGCGAGAGTGCTCTTACCGGCCCCGGTTGGACCGACCAACGCGACCGACTCGTTCGGTCGCACCTCGAAGGACACATCGTGTAGAACCTTTTGATCGCCGTAGCGGTACGAGACGTCGCGAGCGGTGAGACCGAGCGGTCCGTCGGGAAGGCGGGCGCCACTCTCGACGCGAGCCAGAGAGATCGGTTGCGTATAGACCTCTTCGAGCCGATCACGTCCCACCACCGCGCGGGGCAGATCCGCAAGAACGAACCCGATCAACCGCATCGGGAACGTGAGCAACTGGAACAAGCTGATGAACTGGATCAGCGTGCCGAGCGTCACCTGTCCCGTCGATACCCGCCACGTGCCGACCGCGAGTAGCAGCACGATCCCCAGAGCCGGAAGCGCGTCGAACATCGGTTCGAAGCCGGCGCGGATCCTGCCGAGCTCCGTGCGTTCCGCCTGCAGGCGGGCGGCTACATCGTCGAGCCGTCGCACCTCTTGGGCTTCGACGCCAAGCGTCTTCACGACCGCCGCCCCATCGACGCTCTCGTGCACGACGGAAGAGACGTCGCCGATCCGTTGCTGCGCGCGGGCAGACGGGGGCTCGATCTTCGACCCAAATGTGCGGTTCAAGATCGCGATCGTTGGAAGGATCACGAAGCCGATCGCGGCCAAGAACCAATCGGTCACCACGAGAGCGACTGCGGCAAGGACGACCAGCAACACGACGGCTATCGAGAACGGAAGTGGGTTGATGACGTCGGTAGCTGCCTCGACGTCGGCCTGCACGTGCGCCATCAACTCGCCCGTCGGTCGAGACCGGTGATACGAGAGCGGAAGTGCGGCGTATCGCTCCACGACCCGGGTTCGCAGGGTGCGCTGCATCCGGATCCCGGTGATCCCGGCGAAGTAGCGTCTTATGACAACCCCCGACGAGCGCAAGACTGCGACCGCGACGAGCGCCACGCACCCCCACAGGACACCTTTCGGTGTTGTGCTCGATCGAAACGCGGGCTCGATGATCTCGTCCGTGATCTTGCCGAGCACGACCGCGCTCGACACCGTTGCGGCCGCGAACAGCCCGGCTCCCGCAACTGCGACCGCGAACGGCCCGGGATGTGTAGATATGTACGAGCCGAGAACCTTGAGCCCTCTCGTGAAGACTCGCTGAGCTCTCGTTACTCTTTCTTCAGAGTCCAACAATGCTCCTTATGGATGATCGAAACGCGGTGACGTGCGGCCGGGTCGCGCGAGACGGCGCGGAGAGACCGACAACGGAGCGAGCTATGAGGGTTGCCGAGCCGTCACGGCATGGCGGCGGCTCGGTGAGCGGTCAGCCTGCCGATTCCTCCGCCGAAGCTTGGACCGGCTGTCGTGCACCGTTCCCGGAGTCGGAGCCCTCGTTCGAGCCCCATCCGGCGTCGGAGGTCGCAGCCGCACCCTCTCCCGCTGCGCTGTCCGATGACGGCGACGGCTCGGACGGCTCATCAACCGACGAGTCCTCGTCCGCACCGAGCTCCAATACCGACGCGGAGCCCGTGTCCCCGTCTGCATCGAGGCCGGCAGCCGTTGCTTCTCGTGGCTTCAGCTCGACGCCCGCGGCGTCGGCGGCATCGAGATCCTGACGCATGGATTGCAGCATCATCTCGAGCGCGTAAAGCCTTTGACGCAGTTTGGACTCGGTGCTCTGCAAACGCTCGACGCGTCGCGCCATGTCTCGGAGCCTGTCGTCCGCTTCACGCTGCGCCGCGGCGCGCACCTCGGTGGCATGTTTCTGTGCCTCGCTGGTGAGGCGACGTGCCGCTTGACTCGCCGCCTCGCGCAACGTGTTCGCCTCTTCTTCGGCACGCTTACGCGCTTGCGCCGCTTCGTCTTCGGCCTTCTTGCGTAGCGCAGTCGCAGATTCCTTGGCAACTCGGAGCACCGACGAGACTTCTTCGCCGAGTGCTTCGAACGCGTTGCCCCCGGCCGGCGCTTCCCTGACAGTGCTGCTGAGCCCCCGGAAGTCCTCGGCCACTGCGCGCAGGAATGCTTGAACCTCATCCTTGTCGTAACCGCGCAGAGTGATGAGGAATTCTTTGTTTTCGATCTCTTCCGGTGTGAACGGCACAGGAAAGCCCTCCCCTACCTAGTCCTTTATATGAGTTTCACCGGCCCCCATTCCGCTGTCAACGAGCGGTCTGCGGGCGGCTCCCCCATCTGCGAACGTCGCCTTGCCGAACGGTAAGTCAAGCACAAATGTGCGGGATCCGGGCGCAGGGCCCGGTGTGCATGACGGACCCGCGTGGGTACACAGACATCGTGGCCCGAGCAGATGTTGAAGCCCTGATACCCGCCAGCCCTACGCTCAGCGCCCTTCGCTCTGCAGCCGCAGGCTGCACAGGTTGCGACCTCTACAAAGACGCGACCCAGACGGTGTTCGGCGACGGGCTGAAGAAAGCCCAACTCATGCTTGTCGGAGAACAGCCTGGAGACCGCGAAGACCTGGCCGGCGAGCCCTTCGTGGGCCCCGCCGGGAAGCTGCTCGATAAAGCCCTCGAGCAAGCGGGGATCGACCGCAGCGCGGCCTACGTCACGAACGTCGTCAAGCATTTCAAATGGGAGGCCCGGGGGAAGCGGCGGATACACAAGAAACCGAACGTTGCCGAGATCGACGCCTGTTCGCCGTGGCTCGGAGCCGAGATCGCCGTCGTGAAGCCGCGGGCCCTGGTCGCGCTCGGAGCGACGGCGGCGCAAGCCTTGTTCGGAAAAGGTTTCAAGGTGACCCAACAACGCGGAACGATCTTCGAAACCCCGCTCGCGCCGATATCGAGCGCGACGGTCCACCCGTCGTCGATCCTGCGAGGGCACGCCGAAGAGCGGGAGATCCAATTGGAGGGCCTCGTCGGGGACCTGGTCGTCGTCGCCGAAGCGCTCGGAAGGTGACGGAGATGGGCCGTTCGCTCCAAAAGCGCTAGGTGCCGGGGGCCCTCGGCCGCCGTCGACCCGGCTGCCAAGGCAAAAGGAAAAATCGTCGGCGCGGCTAACCATTCCCTTTGGGCCCGTTCGTCATCGAGGTATGGAGCAACAAGAAATGATCAACAGATGCGTGTCGATCGTCGTCTCGGTTGCGCTTGCGTCCGCAGCGCTGCCCACCTTGTCGGCCGCTGCCGCTCCGAGCTGCACCGACGGCGCTGACAAGACGTTCCAGACCCAGAGCCTGACTGGCAATTCCGGCCTCTACGCGCGGCCCGCGACAACGCCGACCACCCTGGTGGTGTTCGATCATGGCTATCAGAAGCCGGCCACGGCCTACTGGGACGAGCACCTACGCGATGCGGCAGACCACGGCGTACTGGCGGTGGCTCCGGATTACACGGGGATCGGCCCCGCTCCCCACTACAGGGGCTGGAACGTCTCGGCCGGGGCGGCCGACTCGATAACGGACGCCAAATACTTCCTAGGAGCGTGCCCGTCGATCAAACAGGTCGTCCTGATGGGCATCAGCATGGGCGGCAACGCGTCGGGACTTGCCGTCGCCGCCGACGCGAAGAGAGCCGATGGCTCGCCGCTGTTCGACTACTGGTTCGACATCGAAGG
>JALZGD010000293.1:2134-2786 GCA_030861205.1 Actinomycetota bacterium | reverse complement strand
CGGACAGCGTGCTTCCCACCTGCGGGGTTCCCGAGATCGCCGGTGGCGAGGTGTTAGCCGGGACAGTCGCCGCCGAGCGCGGTCCGGCGACCGCGATGCCGGGGACGACGACGCTCAGCGCCAGTAACGCTCCCAGCAGCCCCCTTTGCACGGTGCGGTATCGGAAACCCGATCCGACATCCGGCCGAGCTGCACCAAAATCTGGTCGGCCCACGTCTCCACAGTGGCAGAGCGCGCCGCCAGAGGTAATAGCCCATTTGTCCCATTTCCTCGTAGCTCCGCCCCGCGCCAGGAGAGCCGGGTGCGGTGGAGAAATATGTCCCGAAAGGCCGTTTTCGTCCGCCGGATCGGAGGTCGTCCTTGTCTCCCGTAGTTCGTCGCTCACTCGCCGCTTCGCTCACCTTGGGCCTGCTCTCGGGAGCCGGTCTTGCAGCGGCGTTACCGCACGGCTCGACTCAGCGCGCCTCGGCGCCGGGTGCCGCGGGTGCCGCTGTCTCACCGGCCGAGCGCGAAGAGGAGGCCACCGGGCCCGAGGATGCCTTCCTCACGCAGCGCCTCATGGGCGGCGGCGTGATCACTCCCCAGGTGATCCGATCGATAGATCGACAACGCCGCGCGGTCGGACGGACGACGCGCGCCTACACACCGGCAC
>JALZGD010000293.1:0-2094 GCA_030861205.1 Actinomycetota bacterium | reverse complement strand
GTGTACATCGCTGCGGCATCTGGTGGCGTGTGGAAGAGCACCGACGCGGGGGCGACGTTCAAGCCGATCTGGAAGAAGACGATGCCGCAAGCACTCGGCGCGCTCACGATGGGCCCGGACGGGACGCTGTGGGCGGGGACCGGTGAATCGAACCCGGGCGGCGGATCGATCACATACGGCGGTAACGGCGTGTACAAGTCGACCGACCGTGGGAAGACGTGGCACAACGTCGGGCTGCGCGATTCGAGCACGATCGGCCGGATCATGGTCGATCCCAAAGATCCACAACACGTCTTCGTCGCAGTCACCGGCGACCTCTATGCAGCAGGCGGTCAGCGCGGGCTCTATGCCACGATTAACGGCGGCAAGACGTGGAAACGCGTGCTCACGCCGGACAACGACACCACGGGTGCCGTCGATATCGCGATCGATCAGAAGAACCCGAAGAACATGCTCGTTGCCACCTGGGACCGCTTCCGATACCCCGATTACCGTCGTTACGCAGGGCCGGGGTCTGGTGTGTACCGATCGACGGATGGCGGGAAGACGTTCACGCGGTTGACGGCGAGCAACGGATTGCCGCCCGGCAACAACGACGCGGGCCGGATCGCGGTGATCATCGACCCGACCCATCCCGAGAACCAATACGCGCTCTATGCGAACGACACAGAGGGCGCGTTCGATGGGCTCTACAAATCGACCGACGGAGGACAAACCTGGACCGTCGCGCCCGGGTCCGCGGAGCTCCCGGACTCGCAGTTCGTGTACGGATGGTGGTTCGGGCGCGGTTACGTCGATCCCAAGGATTCGAATCACATCTTCCTGATGGGCTACATGCTGTCGGAATCGACCGACGGAGGATTGAGCTTCTCGACCAATTCCGGTACTCACGTCGACTACCACTCGCTAGCGTGGGACCCAACGCACAAGAACCGGGTCTACCTCGCGAACGACGGCGGCGTCTATCGCTCGGACAAGAACGGCGCATCCGACACATGGGTGCACTCGCGCTACGAGCCGTTCAACCAGTTCTTCTCGATCGACGTGTCGCCGAAGGACACGTCGCACATCAACGGCGGAGTCCAGGACAACGGGTCGCTGCGGTCGTGGGGCAAGAGCGGCTGGGACTCTTACTACGGCGGCGACGGCACCGAGAACCGCATCAACCCCAAAGACCCGAAGAACGTCTACGCATGCTCGCAGTACGGCGATTGCGCCGTGTCCTACGACGGCGGCGACACGATGAACGAGTTCGACCAACAGACCGTTTCGGATCGCCACGGCTGGCTGTCGCCGATCGAGTTCGACCCGAAGAACCCGAGCACCGTCTACTACGCAGGCGACGTCGTGAACAAGTCGACCGACAAGGGTCAGACGTGGAACCCGATCAGCCCCGACCTCGCTACCGGCGACGCCGGTCGCGAGACCAACCCGCTCTATGCCGCCCACTACGGGACGGTCACGACCCTTGCCTTGACCAAGAAGGACCCGAACATCATCTGGGCGGGCACGGACGACGGGAAGTTGTGGGAAACGACGACGGGCGGGCCGGTGTGGACGCAGATCACGAGCCCCGCTCTCCCGAACCTGTGGATCACGCGCGTGGCTGTTAGCCAGAAGGATCCGAAGGTCGTCTACGTCACGTATTCCGGGTATCGCCAAGGAGACGACGCGCCATACGTCGTCCGCTCGCTCGACGGCGGCAAGACGTGGCAGAACATCACCGAGAACCTACCGAAGGCACCCGTGAACGACGTCGTATTGGTCGGCCACACGATCTACGTCGCAACCGACGTCGGCGTCTATGCGTCGAACGCGGCCCAGATCCACTGGCTGAAAGTCGGCCGCGGCCTGCCGCTCGCTCCGATCACGGACATCAAGTACGTGCCGACGAATCGCAGCGTCTACGCAGGGACGTTCGGGCGGGGCATCTACAAGATCAAACCACCTAGGTTCTGAGCGTCCCGGGGTTCGGGGCCTCTGCGGCTGGGTATCGATGGAAGACCGATACCTAGTCGAATCGCGAATGGAGGCAACAACCGATGGGCAGTCAGGCTGATTTCCGCACGAAGCTGACCGAATACATCCGTGACG
>JALZGD010000292.1 GCA_030861205.1 Actinomycetota bacterium | reverse complement strand
AGATCGAGAAGAGGTGAGCCGTGCAGCCACCCTGGCCGTTGTCGGTCTTGACGAACTCCTGTGGCTCGTAAGCACCCACGAAGACCGGAACAGGCTGGTCTGCAGTTCCCTCGACGTTGTAGAAGTACAACGCACCGCCCGGGCACGGGTACGTGCCCCCGCCGCCGCCCTCATCGCCGACGATGATGTGCTTGCCGTCCGGCGTGAACTTGGCGTCGTGTGTGATCGAGCAACCCGGGCACTGACCGGTGTAGACAAGCGTCGGATTCTCTGGGTCCTTCGTGTTCCAGATGTCCATGTGGTTGATGCTCGCCGAGACCATCAGTGTGCCCTGCTTGTTGAACGACATGTCGTGAGGGCTCAATCCGTCACGGATCGGAATGGTGTTGACCAGCTTCGGCTTTGCGGGGTCCTTGATCGACCAGATCTGGAATTCGCCGAGCTTCGTGAGATCCGAGTCCGAGTTGTACACGTACGGCTTGTTCGGCATCGCCGTCGTGTTGTGCGACCCACGCGGGATGACCGCGAAGCCGATCGGCTTCGGGTGCCGCGGGTCGCGGATGTCGACCGTCATGAACCCTTCCTTGCCAAGCGCCAGGCACGAGTCCTGGCCCCCCGGCGAGTCGGCGGCCATGATCAGGGTCTTGTTGTCGTAGCTGATCTGGATGTCGTTCTGCACGAGTGAGCACTTCAGCCATGCAGCCTGCTTGGGGTGCTCGGGATCGGTCACGTCGATCACATGCAGGCCGCCGCCTTTGGCTACGGGAGCCTCCGACCCGGCGAACGCGTAGTCGCGCCCGTTGATGGTTCGGAACTCCATGTCGGTGCCGCCTTCCCATGGGATGTTGGCGACCAGCTTCAGGCCTTCGCCCTTCCCCTTCAGTGGGTAGTGCGCGCGCTGTGCCGACGCGGCACCTCCGAACGCCCCTGTGGCCATCGCAAGCATCGCGACGCCCGCCGCTACCTTCTTCAGTCGCATTCGCCTAGCCTCCTGTCGGTGTCGTCGCGCTTACTTAGGAACCGTGTAGGTCTTCAATGCTGCGATGGCGTCTGCCGGGTAGAGGCTCTCCGAGAGGAAAGTCGCCGGCACCGCGTAGACCGGGCCGCCGAGAAGCGACGAGAAGTCGCCGGCCATGCCGCCGATCTTCGAGCCGGGCTTCGCGTGGATCAGATCCATGGGGACCGGGATCGAGATCGTACCCTTGGACGCATCGAACGTCGCGTGGACGATCCCGAGCTCTTTGCAGGTCGTGACGTTCGAGCCGGCGCTCGTAGTCGTGCAGTCACCGCGCACTAGGAAGGGCTGCATACCCGGGTCGCGAGGAGGCGGGCACTG
Organism: Actinomycetota bacterium; assembly: GCA_030861205.1. Lineage (GTDB taxonomy): Bacteria > Actinomycetota > CADDZG01 > CADDZG01 > WHSQ01 > JALZGD01. Next base: position 1,452 of record JALZGD010000292.1, on the reverse strand, counting down.
ACCCGAGGTCGGATCACATGCACCACGCGTGTAGTTGGTCCACTTGCCGTCGAGCTCGACGAACTTCCCGTCGACCGACATGTCCCACCCATAACGGGAGACCTCGGGGACGCCGCCGTTAACCGGCAGCGAGTGCACGGTGATCGTGAATGTGAGCGTCTTCGCGTCGGTCTTGGCGATCGCGGCGCCGGTGAGGTCCTGGCCCAGCGAGTCGCCCAGTTGCGCGAAGACCGGATACAGAGATGCATCCGGCGCGGCGGCTTGCCCCCAGTCACCGGCAGGGTCGGTACCGACCGTGACCGGCCCGGTTGCCGAAGCCTTGGCCGATGCGGCCGATGGAATGAGCAGTGCCCCGAGTGCAAGTGCTGCGACGGCTAGGGCGCTACAGCGACGAACGAGTTTGCCAGGCATCTTTCTTTCCCCTCTTTCTTTCAGTGGCGTGGGACGGCGAAGGTCTTGGTGACGCTAAGAACGTCCATCGGCATCGCACTCGAGCTGACGAAGGCTGCCGGCACGGCCGAGATCGTTCCGCCGAAGATGTTCGTTCCAGGAGCGATTTTCGAGCCCGGCTTAGCGTGGATCAGAGCCAGCGGGACGGGAACCGAGATCGTCGCTGCCGAAGGGTCGAAGGCGGCCTGGACGATGCCGAGCTCTTTGCACGTCGTTAGGTTCGCTGTCGAGTCGGTCGTGCAGTCACCGCGGACGATGAACGGCTGGAGACCGGGGTCGCGAGGGGGAGGGCACTGACTCGAAGTTGGATCGCATGCACCACGTGAGTAGTTCGTGTACTTGCCGTCGAGCTCCACGAACTGCCCGTCGACCGTCAGGTCCCACGTGTACCGGCTGACCTCGGGGACGCCACCGTTCGGTGGCAGCGAGTTCACGGCCATCATGAAGTTCAGCGTCTTCGAGTCCTTCATGCCGATCATCGCCCCGGTGAGGTCCTGGCCTAGGCCGTCACCGATTGCGGCGAAAGCGGGATAAAGCGACGAATCGGGCGCCGCGGCCTGGCCCCAGTCACCGGCGGGGTCGGTGCCGACCACCGCCATGCCCTTCATGGTCGAGTCCGCTGCATGACCGGCGGGCGCAAACGAGGCGACCATCATGGCGGTCATGCCCGCTGCGATCAGGAATCGTGCTTTCATCAGAGTCCCCCTAGTGCGCTAAATGGCAGAGCAGATGGGCGAAAGATTCGACGTGTTGGTCCCGTGCTCCTGCACCGCGCGGGGGAAGGAAAGTGACGGCCGAGGGCGAATCCTCCCAGCGAGCAGTTCTTCTCACATATCAAGCGGACGGCAAGTAGGGGGAGTCTTTAGTGATCTCGGCGCGCAAGGTAGCGACACTCGTTGCAGGTTCCGTGCTCGTTCTGTCGGTAGGGCTGACCGCGCCCCAGACCGCGTCGGGCGCGCCGGGGGCGCCGCACTACTTCGATCTTTCGAAAGCCCCGAAGCC
>JALZGD010000099.1:1108-8144 GCA_030861205.1 Actinomycetota bacterium | reverse complement strand
GACCTCGGCTACGTGCGGCTCTTCGAGTTCTCGAAGGGCGCGGCCGATCAGGTTCGCAACAGAGTGAAGTCGCTGGTCGACGACGGCGCCAAAGGCATCGTTCTCGACTTGCGCGACAACGGCGGTGGCCTGTTCCAGGAAGGTGTCGACGTCGCGAGCATCTTCATCGAGGACGGAAAGATCGTCACCTACAAGGAGCGCGGGAAGGATCCCGTCACTTACAACGCGCAGGGCGACGCGTTCGAGCATCTGCCGCTGGTCGTGCTCGTTAACGGGGGAACCGCCAGCGCTGCAGAGATCGTCACGGGCGCACTCCAAGACCGCAACCGCGCGGTCATCGTCGGAACGAAGACCTACGGCAAAGGTTCGGTCCAGAACGTGATCCCGCTGCCCGATTCGGCGGCGTTCAAGCTAACGATCGGCGCGTACTACACGCCGAGCGGACGGAACTTCACCGGGAACGGCATCGACCCCGATGTGAAGGTGGACGGCTCCGACGAAGCTCAACTCCACCGCGCCGTTGGGATCCTCCAAGGGCTAGTCGGGTCGTCTTGACGAAAGGTGACCGCAGCTCCGGTGACGGAACCAAACTCATCACGAACAACCGACGCGCCCGCCACGATTACTTCGTCGAAGAGACCTTCGAAGCCGGTCTGCAACTAACCGGCACGGAGGTCAAGTCGTGCCGAGACGGTCGTGCGAACCTGACCGACGCCTATGCGACCGTCACCGGCGGCGAAGCGTGGTTGCTGCAGTGCCACATCTCGCCTTACTCACACGGGAATCGTGAGAACCACGATCCCGAACGACCGAGGAAGCTGCTCCTACACAAGGAAGAGATCGAGAAGCTCGAAGAGGCAGCTTCGCAGCAGGGGCGGACGCTCGTCCCTCTGAGGCTCTATTTCAAGCACGGTCTGGCCAAGGCGGAGATAGCGATAGCACGCGGCAAGCGTGCGTACGACAAGCGCCAGACCCAAGCGTCGCGCGATGCCGAAAGGCAGATGCGTCGCGAGCTCGGCCGTCGGCGCTAGGGAAGCTCCCGACGCGACGCATCGTTATCCTGAAGTGCGTCACGAGTTCTTTGACAAGCACGTCCTGGGGCTGAACTGGTATCGACCCTGATCGGACCGGGACAGGAGAAGCGAGCCGAGGACCCCGAGTGGCCTCGTTAATCCCTCTCGGGAACCTATAAGTGCCGCTGCGTAATAGCACGGTCGCCATCCACTAAAGCGATGGTCGTCGGCCCGAAGTCCGCCTGCGTCTTCGGGATCCGGCGTCGCCTAGCAGGCTTGCCGGCCTAAGTTCGCTCGAGGCGAGGGCCGGGACTTCAGCTCGAGCTAGGTATCGAACGTTGCAGTCTGCGGGCCGTTCGACACCGAATCTCTACCGCGGACTACGCTCGTAGAAGACCTGTCACGGCGTCGGGGGACCCGGGTTCGATTCCCGGCAGCTCCACTCGCGCACTCGCTCCGCTGCCTCGCCATGCCCGAAGCCCATCTTGCTTAGGCGCCTAGCCTTCGCAATCCGTGGTGCTTTCGCCGGAGCAGACATCGTCGCCGGGTCCACCGTCGAGCGCATCGTTGCCGTCCCCACCGTCGAGTGAGTCGTTGCCTCCGAAGCCGCGCAGGACGTCGTCATCGTCGAACCCCCGCAACACGTTCGCTCCGTCGTCACCTAGCAGCTCATCCTGCCCGCGTCCCCCATCCGCGTTTTCTACGGAGATGAGTGTGTCGACGAAGCAACCTAGTCCTTCCGGGCATTTGGGATCGTTGATCCAAGCCTGACCGGAAGCAAGATCGACGTGGGTACCGATGTAGTGGTGCTCGTCCCCGTAGAAGAAGTCATACGCAGCTGTGTCGTTTCCCGCGTCTCCATCAAATGTGTAGCCGGAAGGCGCCGAGCGGAAGACGTCGTCGCCGGCCCCGCCGTAGAAGGAGCCTCGTCCCTGGTATTCCGGGCCGCATGCACCGAAACACGCAGCACCTCCGACCAACAGGTCATTGCCATCGCCACCGTCGACAACGAGTTGACCTACCCCTGAGTTGTTCCCTTCGAGCTCGTCGTCACCCCCGAGACCTCGGATGATGTCGGACCCCCAAACTCCATCAAGCGAATTCGGGCCCTCACTTCCCACGAGCTGATCGGTAAACGGGGTCCCTTTTGCCGATTCGATCGACGTCAGTTGATCTATCCCGTCCCCCTGGACTGCTTGTTTCCCGAGGTCGACCGTTACTCCCGCGGGCGCGTTTTCGAAAGAGGCAAGATCATTACCGGGCCCGCCGTCTAGTGAGTCGTTTCCCGGGCCGGAAACCAAAGTGTCGTCGCCGGAGTCTCCGCTCAGGGTTCCTCCGACTTCTGCCGTCGGATTCGTGTCGCGTTTCCAGTCGCTCGCCAGGGTGTCGTCGCCGTCGTCTCCCTTGAGAGTGTCGACCCCGTAACCGCCGGCGATGTCGTCGTTGCCGGGCCCACCAGATATGAGATCTGCCCCGTCGTTCGCCGTTTTCCTCGGCTTCGAAGCGCCGCCCTTCAATACGTCGTCGCCTCCACGCCCGTCTATCGAATCGTCGCCTAGCCCGCCGATGAGCTGATCCGCGCCGTCACTACCGAACAGCGCATCGGCCTCGCTCGTTCCGACTGCACCTGTGATCCGAACAAGCTTGTCCGAATCGATCGCATCGCCTTGTGCCGTTCCCGCAGCTAGATCCACGGTCACGGGAGATGGCGATGAGCTGTAGACGGCTAGGTCCCTGAACGTCACGTAGCTCGCCGCGACGCCGCCGTTCAGTAAGTCGTTGCCGGTGCCCCCATCGAGCCGGTCTGAGAACCACCCGCCATCCAAGTTGTCGTTACCTGCGCCTCCGAAGAGACGATCGGGCCCGTCGTCGCCATAAAGCTTGTCGTTTCCGTCGTCTCCGTACACCCTGTCGGTTCCCCACCCGGCGCAGATGAGGTCGTCCCCGCCGCCTGCGTGGATCACGTCGTCACCCTTCTTTGCGATGATGACGTCTCGTCCGTCCGTGCCCTCTAACGTGTCGTTTCCCGTCGTGCCGACGATGGTCGGAGCTTGACCAAAGCACGTGTCTTCAGCCGCTGCCGCTGGTGGCCCCCATGCCGACAAGAGCAGCACCATCACTAGAGTCGACAACCCTGTTTTCACCGTCACGCTCCCTGATCGAGTCCGCGAAGTAGACGTCCGGCGCCGTCGATCTATTGCACGGGGGTGTTAGCCGATGGGCGTCATCTGAGTGGCCGCCCTCGGATGGTTGAGATCGGATATCGGCCCCGGTTCCGGCATCATGGCGCGACATGGGGCTGTTGCAGAAACTCTTCAAAGTCGGTCGGATGCCGAAAGACATCCAGGCTGAGATCTCCGACACAGACCTCGAGCGCTTTCCGATCCGAGAGATGTCGATTCCCGTAGATCCCCAGAAGGTCGTACGGCTTTTTGGCAGGCTCAAGAAGTTGCCGCCACCGGGAATGGAACCTTCCGACAAGACCTAAGCGTCCTAGAGACGTGATGGGACGATGCTGAGTGTCAGCGTGACAACGGAACGGGTTCTCGAAAAGCCTGGGATCGGCGAGCTGTACCTTCAGCACGCGGACACTGCGACGCGGCTCGCCTACCTTCTAACGGGAGATCAGGCGCTCGCCGAAGACTTGATGCAGGACGCGTTCGTGAAGGTTGCCGGCCGACTGGCTCACGTGCGAGACCCTCAGGCGTTCGAGCCCTACCTGCGCAAGACGATCGTGAATCTGAGTCGGTCGCATTTCAGGCGCCGACAAGTGGAGCGCAAGTACCTGGAACGCATGCGCGCCAGCAATGCGACGGCCGTGACTCACCTCGAGAGACCTGTAGAGGAGCGCGACGAGTTGTGGAGTCGATTGATGACACTTTCTCCCCGCCAGCGCGCGGCCCTCGTGCTGCGTTTCTACGAGGACTTATCCGAAGCCGAAGTAGCGCACGTATTGAAGTGCGCTCCTGGCACGGTGAAATCCCTTGTTTCAAGAGGGCTCGAAAAGCTCAGAGTTGAGATCCGAGGTGAGCAGTGATGACAACGAGCGACGACCTGCGTGATGTTCTCCGCGATCGTGCGAAAGACATCCGTTCCCACGACGCACTCCCTCGTTCGGTCGTGCGAAGAGTTAATCGCCGGATCGCTCGAAACGCCGCTGTAGCTGCAACGGCGCTTGTGCTGGTGGGCGTCGGAGGTGCGATCGGGCTCCGCGCGCTCGATTCGCCGAAGCGATCCGCGCCGGTCGGTCTCCCCATAACGAAGCACCACACCAGCCCAACTCCGTCTCCAACTCCGTCCCCGTCGCAATCGACGTTGGCCGCTTCGGCTACGCATCGATGCACGTCCGATCAACTTCGAGCGGTCGGCTCGTTACAGGGAGCAGCCGGATCTGAAGAAGGAGAGATCGTGCTAACGAATTTCTCCGACTCAGCGTGCACCCTGAAAGGGCGGCCGACAATCACGTTGTTGGCTCAAGACCTAACGCCCATCTCTTCGGGAGTCGATTTCACCTTGTCGCCTCCAGGTTGGAAAGCGAATGCATTGCCGGCCCCGTCCGGCTGGCCCGTGGTCAAAGTCGCCCGCCGGAACGTCGCGGTGGTTCGCATCCGGTGGTCTAACTGGTGCCCGCAGAACCGGCCGGCCCCCCTATGGCGTGTAGCGATCCCCGGGAGTGGGGCCGTCGACGTCATGGGACTCGATGGAGCATCCCCGCCGCCGTGCAACGGTCAAGGCCAGGATTCGACGATCGAGGTCGGACCTTTCGAGCCGAGCCCTAGCGGTTAGCTCACAGCCCGATTCCCGGCAGCTCCTCGCCTCAATTCATCGCGCGAGCGGGAACGAGGCGTAGTCGAGCGCGGCGGATACTTCCCAAACGATGAAGCTCGAGGGGTGCTCGATTGACACGCCTCTAGGCGTGTTCTCGATGGTTGCTAATCAAGGAGCAGTCATTGCTTCGGGATTCGCCGCGGTCGAGGTTGTTGCGGCTCGTATAGCCGGCGGCTCACACGAGCTCGTCGCTCGCACCGAGCTTGGGTCGATCTCGAGAATGGTCAAGGCGTACTTCTCGGGGGATGTGATGGCGTTGCGCGACGTTTGCGTCGAGCAGCCGGGGGGCCCGTTTCATCGGGCGGTGTGGGAAGCGCTCAGGACGATCCCGCCGGGAGAGACATTGACATATGGGGATCTCGCAGGTGAGGCGGGGAACCCCGGCGCAGCGCGCGCTGCAGGTGCTGCGTGCGGCCGCAACCTCATTGCAGTCATCGTCCCCTGTCACCGCGCAGTTTCAAAAACCGCGCTCGTCGCTCTAGAGGGACGCTTGAACAATTACTTCTACGGTCTTGAAGCGAAGGGGTGGCTGCTACGCCACGAGCGGGCCCGAGTGACGCCGAGCACTTATCGCGCGGAATAGCCGCACGAGTCCGCGGTGCCGGATGCGAATTGCGAGGGGATTAGTCTTCGGCTATCTCGACCCGTTCCAGAACGATCGCTTCGTGTGGGCGATCGGATGCGTCGCGGTCAGCCGTCGCGATCGCGTCGACAACGTCCATGCCCTCGGTGACTTCGCCGAAGATCGTGTGCTTGTTGTTCAACCACGGTGTCGCGGCGACCGTCACGAAGAACTGGGAGCCGTTCGTCCCGGGACCTGCATTTGCCATCGCAAGAAGACCGGGTTTGTCGAAACGCGGCCCCCCCGGCGGGAATTCATCCTCGAATCGGTAACCCGGTCCGCCCATACCTGTGCCTTCTGGGTCTCCGCCTTGGATCATGAAGTCGGGGATGACGCGGTGGAAGATCGTTCCGTTGTAGAGAGGTTCGCTTTTTCGTTGTCCATCGCGTGGGTCTCGCCACTCGCGTTTCCCGGTAGCAAGGTCGATGAAGTTTGATACGGCGATCGGCGCGTTCTCGGGCATGAGCTTGACTACGAACGAGCCTTTGTTGGTGACGAACGTTGCAGTGGGCATCGGACTCCTTTCGAGAGCGGCGAGTCTACGGCTGTAACTACGAGGGTCCTTGGATCTCAGATGGCGCATCCGGCGGTGGCTCGACCAAGGCGCGTTGCCACCATCCGACGTCGTGCCACCGTCCGAACTTGTACCCGATGTTCCGGTACACGCCGACGTGGTCGAACCCGAGTCGCTCGAACAGCCGGACGCTTGCGTCGTTCGGAAGCGTCACGCCCGCGATAGCGGTCACGTAGCCGCGCTTGGTCAAGACGTCCAAAAGCTCGGTCATCAGCGCTTGCCCCATCCCGCGGCCCCTTCGTTCCAGATCGAGATAGACCGACACCTCCACCGTGAACCTGTAAGCGGCGCGCGTACGCGCAGTTGCGCCGTAGGCATAGCCGACGACCTCCTTGCCGTCTTCGGCGATCAACCATGCATGTCGCAATGAGCTGTCGACGATCCGCTGCGCCATCTCGTCGCTCCTCGGCGGCTCGAGCTCGAATGATGCTGCCCAGTCCGTCACGTAAGGCGCATAGATGCGGGCTACAGAGGGACCATCGGCTTCGGAGGCCGGACGTATGTGCAACGGCATGGGCCAAAGTTAGCCCGGGTAGCGGCTACCTGAGGGCGTGGTTCGGCGACGAGCCGGCTCTTCCGTTGACCAACCCTTCAAGGATGTCGGGCAGGTCCGCAAACGATTCTTTGCTGACGTAGAGGTCAGACCATTCGGGCGCAGATTCGAGGTACGCGGAGAAGGCGACGATCACCGAATCGGGCGACGCGGCCCGCACTAGACGAGCTGTTTTGTCGCCATTCATGTAGGGCAGCTTCCAGTCGAGGATCACGATCTTCGGTCGGTGAGCCGCAACGCAAGCAACTGCCTCGCTGCCGTCTTGCGCTTCGGCGACGATCTCGAAACCACAGCGAGTAAGAAGTCGCGCAAGCGTTCTCCTCACCTGTTCGTCGTCGTCGACGATCAGGACCGTGCCTTTCGCAGGGACACGCGCTGACGACATGGTGACCCGGATATACCCAACTAGCGGGCGACCATTCGCTTCTACAGAGCCTTGAACGCAA
>JALZGD010000099.1:0-1098 GCA_030861205.1 Actinomycetota bacterium | reverse complement strand
GGCGGCTGCCATTCGTCGCCGAACGTCCTCCTAGAGCGCCTCTGAACGACATCTTTCGCTCGTCATACTGAGGGCATGGCCGCCGCCGTGTTCTTCGCGCTCCTGATCGCCGGCATTGGAGGCGCGATCTATTTCAACATCGTTCGAGCCCGCAAACGCCGCGAGGCATTGTTCGCATGGGCTACGACGAACGGTCTCGAGTACAACCAAGGCGACCCGTTCGGATTGCTCGACCTTGGGTTCAATCTCTTTTCGCTGGGCGACGGACGAGGAATCGAGAATGTCATGTGGGGGCCGTGGCAAGGACTTCCCGTGAAGGAGGCGGACTACTGGTACTACACCGAGTCGAGTGATGGAAAGGGCAACCGAAGTCGCACGTACCACCGCTTCTCGGTAGTGATCGCGGAACTCCAATGCTTTCTTCCGCAGATCGCCGTTACGAAAGAGAACCTGTTGACGCGTCTTGCGGATCATCTCGGTTTCCAGGACATCAACTTCGAGTCCGAAGAGTTCAACCGTGAATTCCAGATCAAGTGTCGCGATCGTGAGTTCGCCTTCAAATTGATCGATGCCCGGATGATCCAGTGGTTCCTCAGCACCGACGGTCGATTCGGGGTCGAGACCAATGGACAAAATGTGCTCGTCTACACGAAAGCGATCCGCCAGCCCACCGAGCTCCTGCCGCTGTTCTGCACGGTTAAGGAGTTTCACGACCGCATTCCCCGTATCGTGTGGTCTGAGTACGGCATGCCTCAGCAGCCAGGCAATGAGAGGAGCGCTCGGTGATCGTCCTTTACATCGTCATAGGAATCGTCGTGGTTGTCGGCATCGCGCTTGCGCTGTCGTACAACCGATTCGTAAGTCAGAAGAATCTGATCAAGAACTCGTTCGCCAATATCGATACCGAGTTGAGGCGGCGATACGACCTCATCCCGAATCTCGTGGAGACGGTCAAGGGTTACGCGTCGCATGAGCGTGAGGTCTTCGAAGAGGTCGCGCGCACGAGGTCGGCAGCCGCGGCTTCGACTGGGTCACCGGGGCAGCAAGCTGCCGCCGAGGGGCCGTTCGTCGCTGCCTTGCGTCAGCTGTTCGCTGTGG
>JALZGD010000291.1:528-2800 GCA_030861205.1 Actinomycetota bacterium | reverse complement strand
GCTCTGGGACTTCGCCTCGCTTGCGCGATTGCCGCGCGATCTGCGGGTTTCGCTGGGGCCCATCGTTGCGTGGGCGTTGGAGTCGCCGATCGTGGCGCATCGGGCGTACCACCGGATCGACAAGATCGCGCAGGAGGTCCAGCATCTCTTCGCATTTAGGGGAACGCGTGCACTCCTCGGCCCCCGGGGCGAGTCGATGCACGACCTTTACTGGCCGGAGGCTCGTCGCGCGGTCGATTCGGGGCCGCCGTGGGGCGACCGCGACTTCCTCGTCGCCGTCGTCAGCAACAAGAACTCGAGCTGGGCCGCCGGCCAGCTTTCGCTGCGTTCGCCGAAGCGCGCGCTGCGGATGCTTGCCGCGGCAAGTCTTTCGAGGACCTACTCGGTGACCCGTCGCTGGCACGTTGCCGACCTCTACAAACGCCGCTTGGACGCCATCATCCACTTCGCGGGGACGGCGGGGTTCGATCTCTACGGCGTCGGCTGGGATCGTCCGCCGCGATCCCGACGCGTCGCAGCTCCCTCCGTCGCGGCCGCGTACCGGGGTGCCGTCGAAGACAAGGCCGCGATCCTGAGCCGATACCGCTTCGCGTTGTGCTACGAGAACACTTCCTTTCCCGGTTACATCACGGAAAAGATCTTCGACTGCATCTTCGCCGGCACTATCCCGGTCTATCTCGGTGCGCCCGACGTCCACGAGTTGATCCCGCCCGGCGTGTTCGTCGATGCACGGAAATTCGCCTCGGCGGCGGAGCTCGAGGCGCATCTTCGGTCCTTAGGACCGGGAGAGGGCGAGCGCTACCTGTCGGCCGCCGCCGACTTCATCGGATCCGACTCGTTCAGCCGCTTCAGGTCGGATCGTTTCGTCGATCAGGTCGTCTCGTGCTTTGCAGGGCGCCGGTGATGGATCGGTTGGTTTCGGTCGTGACGCCGACGCTCGATCGCCGGGAGATGTTGCGCGGAACGCTCGACAGCATCGCCGCGCAGAGCTACGGCGCGATCGAGCACATCGTTGTCGACGGCGGATCGCGCGATGGGACGCTCGACCTACTCGAGCAACGTCGCGACCCTCGCGTCCGGTGGACCAGCGAGCCAGACGACGGCGTTTACGACGCGGTCAACAAGGGGCTTCGGATGGCGCGTGGTGATTACGTCTGTTACGTGAACTCGGACGACCGTCTGTTCCCGTACGCGCTGGCGGTCGCTGTTGCAGCGTTCGAGGCCGCGCCGTCTGTCGCATTCGTCTACGGGGACCTAGTGACCGTCGATGCTGCCACTGGGCGGGGCACGCTGAAGCTTCTTCCGCCGTTTGACCGGCACGCACTGTTTCGAGGGCGCCTGATCGGCCAGCCGGCCGCGTTCTGGCGGCGCGACCTCCACGAGCGCATCGGATTCTTCGACACGGCGCTCACGCTTGCCGCCGACATGGAGTTCTGGATGCGCGCTGCCGAGGACGGCGAGGTCCGACACGTATCGGAGGTGCTCGCGTGGGAGCTGCATCATCCGCAACGTCTCACGTCGGGCGCCGGTGCAACCCGCCGGGCCGTCGACGAGCTGGCTCGAGCGGTGGCTCGACATGCGCCCGCCCCGACGCCGGCTCAGCGCGCGAAGGATCGTGTGACGGCCGGCTTCTTTCATCGCTGGGATCTGTTGCGGTTCTTGTTGCTGCGGGCCGTAAGGGCTCGGCGAGGCGCCTGGAGCGAGTTCCGCTCCGACCGGATGTGTGATGTCGATGTGGCCCGCGCGCTGATGGCCTTCATCCCTCTCGCCGGACGCCGCTTCAAGGATTTCGTGCACCGGTGTCCGACCGGGTGATCCGGCCACTGAGCGTCGGGCTCGACGTCGGCTACGACCCATCGTGGCCGTCCGGGTTCATGTACGTCAGGAGCGTCGCTACGACGCTGACCGCCGTGCCACCGGAAGAGCGACCTGAAGTGAGGCTCCTCCCGCTCGACGTCGAGACCTCGGATCGCTTGGGCGACCTGGCCGATCGCGCGGGGTTGTCGCTCGCCCGGCCGCGCGGCTCTGCGACGGCGGTGCTCCTTTTCCGGCGCATCGTGCGCAAGCTCGTGCAGCCCTACGTCGGGCGTGCGCTCTTGGGCTGCTATCGGGGCCTCGACGTCACCTATCCGGATTGGGGACGTCCGTTGCCGGGGGCCGTTCAGATCGCGTGGATCCCCGATCTGCAGCACGTCCACCTGCCGCACTTGTTCTCGGCCGAGGAGATCGCACGACGCGACGCTCGGGTCGCGCGGCTGGCGCGTTCCCGAGG
>JALZGD010000291.1:0-518 GCA_030861205.1 Actinomycetota bacterium | reverse complement strand
AGCAGCGAGAGCGCCCGCCGCGACCTCCTGGACATCCATCCCGACGCCCGGGCCACGGTGAAGGTGTGGAGCTTCTGCTCCGAGATAGCGGACCCACTGCCGCCGCCACGCGACCCGAGCGAAGCGTTAGGACTGCCGCCCTTCTATCTATACGTCGCGAACCAGTTCTGGCAACACAAGGACCACCTCACGCTATTCCGCGCGCTCGTGCTCCTGCGAGAACGAGGCATCGCTCCCGTCGTCGTGTGCAGCGGAGTCGAGGACGATCCCCGCGCGCCGGGATACATGGAGACGGTCCGCGCGTTTATCCGGGACAACGACCTCACGGCCCAGGTCCGCCTACTGGGGCTGCTCGACAGGCGAGATCAGCTCGACGTGCTTCGCCACTGCGCCGGCATGGTGCAGCCGTCTCGCTTCGAAGGCTGGAGCACCGTTGTTGAGGATGCCCGCGCGGTCGGCCGTCCGTTGTTGCTGTCGGACATCGAGGTACACCGCGAGCAGGCCCCCGGCGGCGGGTT
>JALZGD010000098.1:2143-8211 GCA_030861205.1 Actinomycetota bacterium | reverse complement strand
GTCTCCGTGTGCTTGTTCGTAGTCGCTGCGAACGAAGGCTGGAAGCCACAATCGGCGGAACATCTGGCGATCGTCGACGTCCTCGGCATCAACAGTGGTGTCGTCGCCCTCACGAAGTCGGATCTCGTCGACGACGCAACGATCGAAGAGATGTCTTGGGAGGTATCGCAGCGTTTTGCCGGGACGTCTCTCGAGCAAGCGACCGTCGTCCCGTGCTCGGCGACGACGGGCTTCGGCATCGACTCTTTACTGAGCGCCCTCGACGAAGCAGTCATGCAGGCGGCACCACCTCGGGACCGTGGCCGCCCCCGGCTATGGGTCGATCGGTCGTTCACGATCTCCGGAGCGGGAACCGTCGTCACCGGGACCTTGACCGGTGGCGCGCTGACGGCCGGGCAATCGGTCGAAGTGCAGCCTTCCGCTCACAAGGCACGCATCCGCAGCATCCAGAACCACAAACGAGAAGTCGACGCGATCGATCCCGGTAACCGCGTTGCGTTGAACCTTTCGGGGCTGGAAAGACGTGAGGTCAAACGCGGCGACGCGATCGTCCTTCCACAGCAGTGGCTTCCAACGCGAAGGGTCGACGCCCTCGTCCGCGCTTTGCCGGCCCTTCCGAGTACCCCCGCTCGCGCGCTTACCGAGAAGGGCGCTCATCTTCTCTATGTCGGCTCTGCCGAGACGGCGACACGGGTGAGGTTGCTGGACGCGGATCAGGTCGAACCCGGGAACGACGCGTTCGTGCACCTCGAGCTCGACGCGCCACTACCTATCGTCTTCGGAGATCGCTTCGTCTTACGCGACGCCGGACGCATGGCGACGGTGGGCGGCGGTCGGGTTCTCGATCCATTGGCACGCCGACCGCGTCGCAGCGATAAGGGTCGAATCGCTCTGCTCGAGCGGCTCGCTCAAGGAGAGTACGTCGCCGATCCTGTCGAGTGGGCGGCGCTTGCGTTCCTCGACGACGAAGGCGAGATACCTGTCGGCCGGCTACTTGCAGCCGTCGGGACGACGGACCTCCCCCCGCGGACGATCGTGGTCGACGGCGTTGCGATGTCGCGAGGCCATGTCGACGCCCTCCTGGAACGGTTGTCAACTCTGCTCAGCACGCATCACCACAGCAAGCCCCTGGAGCTAGGGATGGAGAAACCGACCGTCGCAGCCGCGCTCGATGTACCGGTCGACCGCGTCAGCGCGCTCGCAAAGCGTTCGGCCGAGATCGTCGATGACGGCCGCACCCTTCGACTGGCGCGCCACTCGGTCCGCTTCGATCCTCGTCTCGCGGCCGCGCGGGACCGGCTATTAAAGGAACTCGATGATTCCGCTTTCGCGCCAGCTCCGATCGGTGACCTGCAGGCGGACGCGCGGCTCCTGAAAGCGCTCGTCGAGAGCGGCGAGATCGTCAGGGTCGGAGACTTCTTTCTCACAAAGGGGCGAGCAGCAGAAGCTCGGTCACAGGTGCGCCGGTTCATCGACGAGCACGGTTCGGCGACCGTTGCTCAGATACGCGATCTCCTCAGGACCTCGCGGAAGTACGCTGTCCCGCTGTGCGAGTGGCTCGACTCGACCGGCGCAACGATGCGTCGGGGCGACGTTCGAATCCTCGGCCCCCGAGGTTGAGCCGATCGCACCACGTTGCCACACTCGATCAATGATGTTTGAGTGTCGCCGATGAGAAGGCCGTCAGTAAGCGCGCTCGCGGCAGTGATCGCGGTAGCCGCGTCGTCAACGTTTGTGGCCGTGAGCAGCGGCGCGCTGGCAGCCACGGGCGCCATTACCCAGACGCCGTGCCCGAGCGCGACCGGCATGGGGGCCGACTGCACACCAGCTGCCTCGCCGACGGCCGGCGACTCCGCGACGGCGACCGCAAGTACCACCGCAGCGCCCACCGCTTCCGCGTCGACGACGAGCTCTCCGACCGCATCTTCATCGCCGAGTGACAGTCCTTCAGGCGGTCCGACCCATCCAGAGAGCCCGACTCCGCCGATAGCGTGCCGCGCGGCGACTTGTGAATCGCCCCAGTCAAACGTGACGATCGAGTACAGGAAGTCGCATTTCTTCGGGATCGTTGGAGCTCCCTTCCGACGTTGCACGATCGCCCGCAAGGTCTCGGTGTTCAAGGCTCGCCGTCACCACCGGCGCAAGATCGGCACCGACGTCACCAACCACGAGGGTGTCTGGCAAGTACATCACCCGCACGCGCGTGGGAGGTTCTTTGCTCGAGTCAGGACGGTTGACGTCGGCGAACCGGGCAAGCCTTTGGTCTGCTCCGGCGATCGCTCCCCGACGATCCGCGTCCCTTAGCGAACGGGTTATTCGCCCGCCAGCGGAGTTCCTTCGGAGACGGCGGACCCGACAAGATCCTGGTCGGGCAACGGCCGCGGCTTTCCCGTCTGCATCTCTTCACAGAGCGAGTCGACGACGGAAGGCAGATCGCCTTTCTGAGCGAAGACCTCGCGCTGTCGGACGGCCGACGTACCGCGTTCCAGGATCGTGTTGATGCCCTGCAGCTCTTCGTAGCACCCGAGGCGCTCGGCGCACGGGCTCAATTGTTCGACGAGGTCCGTTATCGATCGTCTCAGCGACATCACGTTTCCTTCTTCGTCGCGGATGATCTCAGCATCGACGCCGTAGCGGGCCGCGCGCCACTTGTTGTCGCGGATCGTCCACGCTTGGTGTTTCGGCGTTTCGAGCCCCGACGTATACCGCTCGCCCAACCACACAACCAATGACTGGCTGAGCGCCACGAGCGAGCACAGCTCTTCCATCGTCGGGATGCCGTCGCAGATGCGCAGCTCGAGAGTTCCAAACCCCGGATGCGGCCTGATGTCCCACCACACCTCTCTGATGCTTCTGATCGTCCCTGCCCCGATGAGCGTACGCATGAATCGCTGGAACTGCCCCCAGTTCTCCATCATGTAAGGAAGCCCGGCAGTCGGAAGCGATTCGAAGATCTTCGAGCGAGTCGATGCAAGTCCGGTGTCACGGCCCATCCAGAACGGCGACGACGACGACAGCGCGAGGAAATGAGGGATGAACGTCGCAAGACTGTTCGAGATCGCGATCGCTTCTTCACCAGAGCCGACGCCGACGTGCGTGTGGATACCGAAGATCAACAGACGTCGCGCGGTCCACTGACAGTCTTCGATCAGTCGGTGATACCTCGGGTCCGGCGAGACGGTCTGATCGGTCCACGAGGAGAAGGGGTGCGTCCCGGTGCACAAGATGCGGTACCCGTGGCGACCGGCTACCTCGATCAGCCGCTCGACCTTGCCCCCGAGATCGCGTCGCACCGCATCGACATCGGCACATACGCCGGTGATGACCTCGATAGTGCATTCCAGGAGCTCGTGCTTGTAGCCCTCGAAGTCCGATAGGTCCGCCAGAACCGAAGTGGCGGCCGGGTCCGTGGCGAGCGCACCCGTCTCGTCGACGAGTTGAACCTCTATCTCGACACCTAGCGTCGGTTTTTCAGAACGCGTGAACGCGATGTTCATCGCTTCCCCCCTCCGGTCGAACCGGGTTGCTGAGTGAGCGTCTCAGCCGGTCGAGATGCTAAGCGACTTACTGCAGACCGGGGTCGACCCCCCATCAAGTAGACGATCGCCATGCTCAGAGCCGCAAAACCCGCTGCCATCACGCCCGGTCCCGCCGGGATCGCGACGAGCAACGGAAACGCACCACCAACGACCCACGCGAGTTGAAGAAAGGACTCGAAGCGTGCGAATGCCCAGCCCCGCGCTTCCTCGGGAAGCTCGCGCTGCACGATCGAGTCGAACGCGACCTTGCCCGACCCCTGCGCGATCCCGAACGCAAAGACCAGGATCATGGCGCTGGCTTCCGAGAACCATCGGCCGACGAGGACGCCGGCGAGCCCGGCAACAACGAGGCTCACCGCGATCATCCCTTCGGCTTTCAACAGCCTCCGTAACGGCGGCGCCGCGATAGCTCCCAACAGACCCCCGAACGCGGCTGCAGCGACCAAGCCACCTAGGCCAAGCGACGAGAAGTGCTCGCGCCTGAACGCGAACGCAAGGTGGAACACGAGGTAGCCAACGAGCAATCGCATCACGGCGGTCGAGGCAAAGCTCCGCGTGATCGCCTGAGACCGTGCTGCCGCTCGTGCGGCTCGCGTCTCGATGTCGGGGCGGATTCCTCGGGCCTTCGGTAGTCCGAGCGCCGGCAGGACTCCGACGAAATAGACGAGCGCCGCGTAGAGCAGCTCGATGTGGGGACCGAACAGCTTGATCAGGACGAGACCCGGGACCCCACCCACCATCCCCGCGAGTCCGCTGATCTTCGACAGCGAGGCGTTGGCTCCCACCAGCGAGCCGTCGTGCTCGATGAGTCCGGGGAGCATCGCCCCCCTGACGATCAGTGCAGCCCGAGAGAACACGAGGATCCCGAACGCGATCGGGAACAGATAAAGAGACGTGGTCCGGGTTGCCATAAGCCACGCGAGGCACCCGCGAGCGAATGCCGACAAGACCATGGCCCACTTGTGACTGCCTCGGAATCGGTCGAGAACGCGAGCTAAGAGCGGCGACACGACCGCGAACGGCGCTGCAGTGAGGGCCAGGTAGAGGAAAACGCGCCCTCGGGCGGTCGTCGTCGGCACCGAGAAGAACAGCGAGCCAGCGAGAGCCACCGCCACCAGCGCATCCCCGGCCGCCCCTGCCGCCTGCGCGACGAGCATTCGCCCGAATTGCGGCGTTTGAGCGTTGGCCTTGAGCCGTTTGACGATCCTGCGCCACACGATCAGCACGAGCGGATCTTCGTGCTCGATCGGCCTCGGCGGCGTCCCCTCCTGCATGGCGCAGCAGAGCCTAGTTGCGACCTGCGGCCCCCTCGCAGGAGTTCCCCGTAGAGGGTCGAAACCTGCAGGTGAGGGAGCGGGGGCCGAGAAAGCTTCCGCCCAACAAAGCGACAACGTCATTCACGAAGGCGCAGGAGGGAGCACCACGATGCGACGTCACTGGAGACTGGCAGCCGTTCTGAGCGTGCTGATGCTGTCGAGCGTCACCGCTCCGTTCGCATCGACTGCCTCCGCGTCCACCAAGTCGTACAGCAGCCAGACCGTCTCGTACTCGATCCCGACGAAGTACGGACACATCTACCTCGAGGTAGAGCGGCCCGTCGACCCGTCGAACCCCGACAAGGTGGTGAAGGCTCCCACGATCCTGACCTACTCGCCGTACGCGATCCTCGAAGGTCGCAACAGCGACGCGAGCTCGTGGGTCCCGCAGGGGTACGCGAGGGCGTGGGCCGACGTCGTCGGCACCGGCAACTCGGGTGGGTGCTTCGACTACGGCGGTAAGTCCGAAGGCATCACCGGCAACGACGTCGTCGAGTTCATCGCCAAGCAGAAGTGGTCGAACGGCAAGGTCGGGATGCTCGGCGGGTCTTACGACGGCACGACACAGTGGGCGACCGCGGTCACGCAGCCACCCCACCTCACGACCATCGTTCCTGAAGCAGCGATCGACCGTTGGTACGACTACGCGTACTCGGGCGGCATCCGTTACCTCGACAACAACGAGGCGCCCCGTGAGGGTCCGGGCGCACCTGCCGACGAGGGCGTCGACACGCCGCTCGCGTTCGACTTCGGCCTCGCCGTCCCGCCACCCACCGACACGAGCGACCCGGACTGGGCGACGCGCACACAGGAGCGCATCCGACCGTGCGATCAGCTCGAGCACACGCAGAAGGGCTACAACGACCAACCCGACTACGACAAGTTCTGGATGGAGCGCGACTACATCCACGACGCGAACAAGATCGACATCCCGGTGCTGATCTCGGCGAACTGGGGCGACTGGAACGTCAAGCAGCAGCAGTCGGTCGACATGTTCAACGCTCTCCACAACTCGCCGGACAAGAAGCTCTACATGGGCAACGCGTTCTCGGGTCATGGTGTCCCGGGGGGCGACTACAACAAGTTCGTCCACGAGTGGTTCGACCACTACTTGATGGGCGTGAACAACGGCGTCCAGAACGCGCCGCAGGTTCACAGCCAGACCAGCAACTACGACGGCCCGCAGGGTTGGTACGCGGGCAGCTGGCCGAAG
>JALZGD010000098.1:0-2133 GCA_030861205.1 Actinomycetota bacterium | reverse complement strand
ACCTCGTCCTGTACGCCCAAGAGGTGCCTCTGACGAACGCAGGCGCATACCAGTGGCAGCTCCTCCCGACGAAGCCCATGAAGGGGATGCCCGGGATGCCGTCGGATGTGGCGCAGTTCCCGTCTTCTAACGTCAACACCGAGTCCCACGCGGCGCACCACGCGCGCAACAACCACGACTGGTTCTGGTTCGAGGCGCCGATGCTCAAGAAGGACATCCACATGTTCGGCGAACCAAAGCTGCAGATCCGGTTCCCCGCTCATCGTCAGTGGATAACGCTCACGCCGTCTCTGCTCGAGATGGATCCGGGCACGCACCAGGATGTCGCCGGGCAGATGGTGATGACGGACCCGAAGGGCCTGGTCGGTGTCACTCGTGGGTGGCTGGACTCTCGCTACCGCGACGGCCTCGCGAAGCAAGCAAAGCCGTTCGATCTCGAGAAGAACTACGACCTGACCGTGCCGATGAAGTCGACGGACTGGGTGTTCAAGAAGGGCGACATGATCGGCGTCAACATCCAGACGGAGATCAACGAATGGTCGATCCCCAAGCCGTATGCATGTGGGCCCGACGCGGACACAAACTGCCCGTTCTTCACGATCGACTGGCAAGACGCGAAGACCCGCTTGATCCTGCCCATCGAGAACATGCCGAAGAACCCGATGGACCTCTTCGACATGGGCGGGATGCACATGCACTGAGCGGTCACAAGAGACCGCCAGTACGGACCGGAGACAGATGACGATGCGGATGAAGATGCGAGGGGCAAGGGGGATCGGAGCGATGGTGGCCGCGGCCACGCTGCTCTCAACGCTCCTTGCGGCGCCGGCGACGTCGTCGGCATCGGCGGTGCCCTGTCGTGCGTTCGTCGGGCGTCACTTGAAGAATGGCGACAACTTCGACATCGTCCAGGTCAAGACGTTCTACGTAACGGTCAAGCCTCTTGCTAAGACGTACAAGGTCGGGCAGGTAGCCAAGATCCACGCGGTCGTCACGCGACCAGCACACGAGGACCCGGCGAACCAGGGGATTCCGGTGGACCCGCCGGCATCTCAGCCTGCTGCCGGTGTGAACGTCGGCATCGGAGTGCGGGTCGGATCGGTCTTCTTGCCGGGCTACGGCGTGACCAACGACAACGGCGAAGTCGACGTCCCCGTGAAGCTCATGCCTTACACGCCCGCCGGGATCGCCGGGATCGAAGCGTTCGCATGGAAGAACGACATCGAGCAGCCCTGTCTCACGCTCCAAGAGGACGGCTACACCCAACTGCCTAGGGCGTTCAGCGTCAAGAAGTAGCACCCCGCCGCACCCGCGTCGCAAGCCTCAGCTACTTGTTTGACGCGTTTGCGTAGTGTGACGGCCGATGGACAGCATCTTCGTCGGCGCCCTGACTTTCGTCTCAACCTCTTTGGGCGGCCTTGCGGCAGTCCGCTTCCGCGACCGCATGCACCTGTTGCTCGGCTTCAGCTCGGGGGCCGTTCTCGGCGTCGTGTTCTTCGATGTCATGCCCGAGATGCTCGACCGCATCCGCGAACAATCGATCTCGATCTCGTCCGCGATGGTCGTCTTAGTTGTGGGCTTCATGAGCTTCTTCGTCCTCGAGCGCTTGACCCGCCTCCATGGAGCCCGCGAGCACGAGCACCAGCACGGGCACGTGCACCGGCAGGAGCTCGGCGTCGTCGGAGCGGCCGGTCTTTCTTTTCACAGCTTCCTCGACGGTGTCGCGATCGGCGTCGCGTTCAAGACCAGCACCGAGGTCGGGATCGTCGTCGCGATCGCGATCCTCGCCCACGACTTCTCAGATGGCCTGAATACAGTCACCGTCGTTCTCGCTCACGACAACCCGACGAGGCGCGCGCTCAGATGGCTGCTGGTCGACGCGTGCACGCCGATGCTGGGGGTGCTCGTCGTCCTGATCGCAGACATCTCGGCGGACGTGATCCCTTGGATACTTGCCTTCTTCTCGGGGTTCTTCATCTACATCGCGTCGTCCGACCTGTTGCCGGAAGCGCGCGAGCACGACTCGCCGTGGGTCGCCGTTGCGGCGGCCGCCGGGCTCGCTCTTCTCTACGGATTGACGCGCGCCCTCGCGAACATCGGCTGAGCGAGCGGTTGGCCGCTGCGAGCTAACGC
>JALZGD010000010.1:18619-19874 GCA_030861205.1 Actinomycetota bacterium | reverse complement strand
CCCAAAGATGACGACCCAGCGAATCCCCGACGGCCCGCTCGAGAGTGCGGACCGGCAGCCGGCTGATGTCACCTACGGTCTCGAGCCCCAACCTGCGGAGCTGCATCGCGGTCTGTTCGCCTACTCCCCACAACGCACCGACAGGAAGAGGGTGCAGGAACGACTCGACCTGATCCGGCTCGATGAGTAAGAGACCGTCAGGTTTCGCAGAAGTCGAGGCGAGCTTGGCCAGGAACTTGTTCGGCGCTCCCCCGACCGTGCAAGGAAGCCCGAGGCCGGCGATCTCATCCTTGATCGCTTGTGCGATCGCGTTCGGAGGACCGAACAATTTCGTCGCTCCTCCGATATCGAGGAATGCTTCGTCCAACGAAAGCGGCTCGACGAGAGGCGTGAACGATTCGAAAACAGATCTGATGCGTGCGGAGTAGTCGAGGTACGCACTGAAGTCGTTGGCTAGGAAGCGGGCATGGGGGCATAGCCGGCGGGCACGAACTATCGGCATCGCCGAATGGACCCCGAACGCCCGCGCTTCGTAAGACGCCGACGTCACGACCCCGCGGCCCCCTAAGCCCCCGACGATCACCGGCAGGCCTTTCAGGCTCGGGTCCTTGATGACCTCGACCGACGCGTAGAACGCGTCCATGTCGACGTGGAGGATCGGAGTTCCGTTGGGCATGTGGGTTACGTCGGTATCGCCTCACCGGGAAGGCCTCTCGCCTGGCGGCGATAGCCGACGAAGATCTGGGGCGACCGAGCCCCGCGGCAGAGACGAGATCTGGGCGCAACCGTCCGATAGGCACGCCCGCCATGGACTCGCGAACGCACGCGATAGCTGCCGTCGCGTCGCGCTCGGAACGACTTGATCTTTCGGAACCCACGATTCCCGCGACGGCCTTGAAGCACCATGTGGACCCGAGCCCGGCACGATCTCCGCTTTGATCGCACGTGTCCCGTGAACGTTCCTTCGTGAGCAGACGCGCGATAGAAATTGATCGTCACATAACGTCGTGCGCGACGGTGCCGGTGCGGCGGTTTGATGACCGACGGTGACGGGCTCGGCTGCGGACTCTGAGACGACGACGGGCTGGGCGACGGAGCAGTTGCGGTGGGCGACGGCGAACTCGTCGGGGATGCGGTAGGGCTCGATGTCGGGGATGCGGTAGGGCTCGATGTCTGCGATCCGCTGGGGCTCGGCGTCGGCGTCGAGCATGACGCCGGCTTGTCGACGGGAGACGAGTAATTGCCCGTGTTCTGC
>JALZGD010000010.1:8254-18609 GCA_030861205.1 Actinomycetota bacterium | reverse complement strand
ACTTCGGCCATTCCTGGTCTTGGCACGCGTCCCCGGACGTCTTCCACACGAACAGCCAGCCATCTCGGGTCACGGCTGCCACGTCCAGAGTCTTGTCACCGTCGAAGTCACCGGTCCCGGGTGTAACGACCATCCACCCCGCAGTGAACTTCGGCCACCCTGGCACCGGCGCGTCGAGCGCGTTCGTTGCGGTGAGGTCGTTCACGGCACTGCCCTCGAGTACCTCGGCAACGCCGTCGCCGTCGACATCTGCGATAGCCGGGGTCTCGAAGAACTGAAGGTCGTTCACCTCGGCCGGGAAGCCCTTGAAGAACGACCCCGCTTTCGCATCCCACGCGGCGACTTCGTCTTGCGCACCGAGCTGCTGCTCGTCTTCGACGATGTCGAGCAAACGGTTCAAACCACCGGTGGGAGCCGCCCAGCCGAGCGCGTTGCTGTCGGGCAGCAGGTGCCCGAACACCCCACCGCCGACGGCAACGAAAGACGGCCCGTCCTGTGCCGTCCCCTTGTACTCGTCCGGGCTATTGGCAAGTGTTATGTCCTTGCCGTCCGGCCCGGTGCCGAATTGCGATGTCGAATCGGGTTTCAGGATGTAGCCAGGCCCCGCCTGCATCGCGATCCCGACATCGAGCGTTCCATCTCCATTTACCGGGCCCAATGTCGGGGCGCCGTCGGGTCCTTCGCCGACGTCGGGCAGAACACCGACGTCGATCGACGCGATCTTGTGCGGCCATCCCGGTAACGCGGCTTGCGCACCGGGGAAAGTCGTGGGCTGCACCGAGGCCGGATAGCACGGCCCACTCGAGGCATCCGGCGGCGATCCCGGGGCGCCGCTCCCACGTCGATCGAGCAGGTACACGCGGCCATTACCGGAGTCGGCCACCTGACTGATGATCTGGCCGACCTGATCGCGGAGGCCAGAGGAGTTCGGTGCCTCGTAGTACTCCTCGTTGATCGTCGCAACGATCTCTTTGCCGGGGTGGCCGTCGGCGTCACCCACGGACAGCCCGGCAACGATCTTTGATCCCGGGTTCTTGTCCGGGATGGGGATCGAGGGATCCTGCCCGTCGTGCGGATCCGCTTTCGCTGGGTCAGCCGATGCTTTGTAGCTCATCTTGTTCGTGGTGAGGTCGACCGCGCACACCTTGCGTGGGTCGTGCAGCAGCAGCGGGTACCCAGCAACGGGAGAACCGTCTGCATGCCACGCGTAGATGTGGTTGTCCTCGGCGCCTGCGATCAGGTCGAGACCGGGCTTCGACGGATCGATGTCCGCCATGACCGGTGCCGCAGTGAACCCACGGTCGACCATGTTGTTCGAATCGCGGATGTCCTTACCGACTCCCAGATACGTCCCAGGGTCAGCCTGACCGCTCGCCGGCATCGGTCCCTGGAAGTCGTCGCACGGCGGCCCACCCGTCGTCTCACAACCAGGCTCGTGCCAGTACTGCGGGTTCGTCGAAACTGGGAAGCCCGGCACAGGCGAGCCGTCCTCGTTCCACACGTAAACATTGCCGTCGAACGCGGCGACTGCGATCTGAAGAGTGCTCTGGTCGCCGAGCAGATGGCCGATCGCTGGGGAGCCAAGCAGCACCGGGGAGTAAACGGTCGATGGCACTTGTCCGCGCGTGTACGCATTTGATCCGGTCGATGGAAGCGGAAGCGGGTCGGTGTGGACCGGGAAACCCGGCGCTTGCGATCCATCGGATTGGAACGCGTAGATCTTTCCGTCCGAGCTCGACAGGACGACCTCGTCCTTGCCGTCCCCATTCAGGTCGACGAACGCCGGCGCCCCCGCTCCATCGGATCCGAGCTGCTTGGGGAAACCGCCAAAGAGGTCGGGGTCATCCGACGGGGGCCACGTTCCAGCGGTCCCGACGTGCAACTGCTTCTGGAAAACGCCCTGGTATTTCGACAGCTCCGCGTTCGCGTCTTCAGGAAGTGGGCAGTTGTTTGCGGCAACATCGACCGCGCTGACATGAGCGAGATCGTCGACGACGAGGCGCAGACGGAACGCGTTCTTGTCCGGCATCGATCGAGACGTCGGGTCGTTCGCCGGGTCGAAGGCAGGAGGATGAGCGGCAACGGCGTCCGCCACCTCGCTCATGTTCAACGTCCCGAGCGCGGTCGTGGCAGGGGCCGGCCTGCCGTTTCCCGCAAGCTGCTTCCCCGAGGCGATCGTCGTCCACGTGTCTCCGCCTGTGATCGGAGGTTGAACGCCGGGAGCGAACTGAACTCGATAGCAGTACCCAGCACTTGATCCCGGAGCGACCGGCGTCGATCGGTTCGCCGCAGCGCGGCCCACGATTGGAACGCTGCCGGTTGTCGGCAACGGACTGAACCACGGTGGAGACGAGATGTCGGCTTCCGGCGGGATCGCTACAGAAGAGCCGTTCTTCGATGAGAACCCCGGGACGGTCATCATGCCGTTCGCATCGATCCGGCCGTAGCCGGTGAAGACATCCCACCCCGACGTCGTCTGGAACCGCCGGGTCGGCGTGGCGTGCTGGGTCGTATAACCCTTCGTGGAGTTCCCCGGCGAGAAGTCGATGTCGTCTGCCGATTCCCGCACGATCTGCATCGCCTCGTTCGCAGAGAGGGGATACCCCGCCGTCGACCCATCGTCGTTCACGTAGTTAGTCATCTGGTGACGGTCGACCGCGTTCCGAGCGGCGGAATACACGAGCCCGGCGATGCCGCCCGCGTTCCCGGTGGCTCCCGACGAGCAGCTACCTGCCTCCACCGCGACGTAGATGTGACCGCCGAAGTTGGTGCAGCCGTTCAGATAAAGGTAGGAGCGAGGGTTCTGCGGTGGGCATCCGCGGCATGCCGATTCGAAGCTGCGGACCGAGTTGACCGTCATCGTGTGCTCGTAGTTCGACGGGTAGTTGTGATGCTCGGCCTCCTCGTCGGCGGCAGATGCGACGACGATCACGCCGTGCGCGTAGGCGTAGTTGACGGCCGCCTGCCCGAAGCTCGAATTATTGAGAGTCCCCAGCGCCTCTTGCACGACGCTCGCGCCGAGATCCGTCGCATACACCGTGGCTTGAGCGAATCGGTTGACGTCGGCGACGAAGCTGTCGCCGACGCGCAGCGGGACGACCATGCACGAAGGGCAGGTGCCGGGATCGCCGTGCCCGGCTTCTCCCGGATAGCGCGCCTCGTTGTTCGAGTCCTCGACCTCGCCGGTCCCATGTCCGTAATCGACGTCGTCGTTCGGGTCATTGTCACCCTCGAAGAAGTCCCACCCCGCGATGTCGTCGACATAGCCATTCGAATCTGCGTCGGTCTTGTCCGAGTACGTGAGGATGAGGTCTTCGGGGTCGACGAGGTCGTTGCCGTTCTTGTCTTCGACGCAGTTCACCTGACAACCGGCCGTAGCTTCGTAATCGACTACGTTGAAAACGCCGTCGCAGTTGCGGTCGTAACCTGCGAATCCCGGCGACTGACACCCGGCCGGCCCCGGCTGCGGAAGCTCGCCCCGATTGAGCGCTATCTTCTTGCGAAAGCTCCTTATCTCGTCGATCTCGTCGGGATCCTTCTGCCCCGAGATCGAGTAGCGACCGTCCCAGCGGATCCCAGAGTCGAGCTCGCCGACGACCGTGTCAGGACGACCGGTCGTCGTTTGCCACGCGAGGTTGACGCTGTTGCCCTCGATCCCGCAGTGGCCGGGCACGTCGGGAGGATCGCAGAGCTCGGCCGGATCACTGTCAACCGACGGGTCGTAGTTGGGGTCGCCCGGACGAGGAGCGTAGTTCGTGTTCTCTGCGCTGTCGCCGTCCTTGCAATCGAAGTTCGCCGGCAGGTTCGAGTCGTCCGGGTGCGACCCGCTCGAGCAATCGCCGTTCGTCACGTACAGGTACGACTGATAGTCGTAGGACGACGTTCCGTTCGACGGCGTCGGATACGGCACTGCCGCTCGCGCGGCGCTAAGAGGGCCGGCAACGAGCGATGCGGAGGCCATCAGCGAAAGGATCGAACAAAGCACCGTGCGCCGAGTCATCGCAACCTCCGGTATCTCCCCGATCGACCCGGCGAGCCTACGGCGTGCCCCGGCGCGCCGGTCCTGGCTCGTGCACCGGTGCAGTACCGTCGAGACACCATCTTCATAGGGAGGCCGAAATGGAATATCGAGTTCTCGGGTCGACCGGCGTGAAGGTCAGCACCTTCTGCCTCGGGGCGATGATGTTCGGCCAGTGGGGCAACACCGACGTCGACGACTGCGTTCGCATCATCGACAGGTCCCTCGACGCCGGCATCAACTTCATCGACACCGCCGATGTGTACTCGCAAGGCGAATCGGAGGAGATCGTCGGTCGGGCGCTCAAAGACAAAAGAGACCAGGTCTTCCTCGCCACGAAGGTGCATGGCCAGATGGGAGAGGGTCTCAACCGGCAGGGCAATTCTCGGTTGTGGATCATGACCGAGGTCGAGAACAGCTTGAGGCGTCTCGGTACCGACCACATCGACCTCTACCAGATCCATCGGCCGGACCCCACGACTGAGATCGACGAGACGTTGACGGCACTCGACGACCTCGTGCGCCAAGGCAAGGTTCGATACATCGGTTGCTCGACGTTTCCTGCATGGCAGATCGTTGAAGCCCAGGTCGTCTCGGAACAGCGCAACATCGCGCGCTTCGCGTGCGAGCAGCCGCCTTACTCGATCTTCGTCCGGGCGATCGAGCGCGACGTGCTGCCGGTCACGCAGCGTTATGGGATGGGTGTGATCGTGTGGAGCCCGCTTGCCGGCGGGTGGCTTACTGGGAAGTACCGGCGCAACGAGCAACCCCCTCCCGACTCCCGAGCGGTTCGCTTCAAGGGCCGCGGTGCCGTCGCCGACCGCTACGACGTCGACAACCCAGCGAACTCGAGGAAATTCGACCTGGTCGAAGACCTGACGAACATCGCGGACAAGGCTGGCACGTCTCTGACGCGTCTTGCCAATGCGTTCACGCTGGCTCACCCCGCGGTGACCTCGGCGATCATCGGCCCCCGCACGATGGAGCAGCTGGACGACGTGCTCGAGGGCGCAGACCTCCGTTTGGACGACGCGACGCTCGACGCGATCGACGAGGTAGTAGCTCCGGGCACCGTGGTCGCAGATGCCGACCGCGGCTGGCAAGAGCCGTGGATGGAGCCCTCGGCCCGCCGCCTATAGGCAGTACATCGCGGAGTTCCCCCGACCCCTCCGTCTGAGAAAGGAGGGTTCATGCGAAGGCTCGGCCTTGTCCGCCGTTAACCGCCGGCGCTTCCGCCGGATGCATGCCACAACTTGGTCGGCGCAGTGAGGTCGCGTTCTTTGTCGGCGAGACCGAGAGTCCGCTGTCGCTCGCGCTGACGATCTATCGCCTCGACGAGGCTTAGCCCGCGCTTGCGATCCGATGCGAGCTCGGCGAGATCGAATACCTCTTCCGCGACGACGGTGATGCCGACGTTGTTCGCGTCCATCTGATGGGTGCGCGACGCTCCTCCACGCTTGCGCACCTCGCCCTTTACGAGCAGTAACCACGAGTGGAACACCGTCCGGGCACATCGGGATTGAACCCGCTCGAACACGGTCACGTCGATAGGGCCGGTGACGTCGTCGAGAGTCACGAAGATGATCCGTTGTCCCGAGCGGATCGCAGGAGTCTGGCTGGCGACCTTCACGCCGGCTACCCACACATCGCTGCGATTGCGTTGATCGCGCAGCTGCTGGGCAGCGATGCAGCCGGCTTCGGCAACGAGATCGCTATAGAGCTCCATGACGTGGCGCCGGGCGTCGATGCCACCGACCTCGAGCTCGGCCTCGGTTTCTTCGAGCGGGGAATATCCCTTGAGCCCGATCAGCGACTGCTGGATCGGCTCGTCGAGCGCGAACTGCAACTGCCGACCCGGCTCCGGCCTGGGCTCGGTGCTGAGCGCGATCCCCCGCCACATCAGCTCGCGGCGAGCTCGCTCGTTCGATATCCCGTCCAAAGCACCGACATGCACCAGATTCTCGAGCACCGGACGCGACAGCTCGGTGCGGCGCCACAGGTCTTCGAGAGACGCGAACGGGCCGTTCTCTCGCGCTACAAGGATCGAATCGATCTCGGCGGTCGAGATGCCCCGTACTTCGCTTAGGGCGAGACGGATCCCGAAAGATCCGCCCGACTCCACCGGCTCTACTCGGTACGTCTTGTCGGACGCGTTGACGTCGATCGGCAGGATCGGGATCCCTATCTGGCGCGCGTCTGCTGCGATCAGGCGTCGCGGGTACATCCCCGGGTCGTGCGTGAGCACCCCCGCAAGGAATTCGGCCGGGTAGTGCGCTTTAAGCCACGACGACAGATACGTCGGCAGCGCGAATGCGGCAGCATGAGACTTACAGAACCCGAACGAGGCGAATGAGAACACTTCTTTCCACAGCGCTCGTGCTTGATCGGGCGCGAAACCGTTCGCGATGGCGCTGTCGACGAACCACGTCGCGATGTCCTCTTCCGGAGGAACTATCTCGATAGGCCCCGGAACCGTGCCCCCGTGGAAGATGACTCGAGGGCGTGAATCCGGATCGTCGGGCGCTGCCGGGCGATCGGCGTCGAGATGGCGGCGTATGTAATCGGCGTCTGCCAGAGAGCAGCCGGTGACCGCCTGGATCACCCGGATGACCTGCTCGTGGTACACGACCACGCCGTTGGTCTCTTTGAGGATCGGTTCGAGATCGGGATGCGCGTAGACCGTCTCCTGGAACCCGTGGCGTCTGTCCAAGAACGGCGAGACCATGTCGGACTTCACCGGGCCGGGCCGGAACAACGAGATGTCGATGATCAAGTCTTCGAACTTGTCAGGCTGAAACCGAGCGAGCAGCTCGCGCTGACCGGGGGACTCGATCTGAAAGCAGCCGAGCGTTTTGGACGTACGTATCAGCTCGAATGTCTTGGCGTCGTCGTGCGGAAGTGAGTCGAGATCGAGCTCGATACCGCGACTCCGTTGCACCTCGTCGACCGCGTGGGCTATCGACGACAACATCCGGACACCAAGGACGTCCAGCTTTGCGAGACCCAGCTCTTCGACGTCGTCCTTGTCGGCCTGGAGCATCGTGAAGCCCTGGAACGACTCTTGCATCGGCACGCGGTCTGCGAGGTCGGGCGACGACAGGATCACTCCTGAGGGGTGCAAGGCGAGGTGGCGTGGGAACCCGTCGATCGCGATACACAGCTCGAACAACTGCTCGAGCTGGCCCGCTCGCAGGTTCGTGCCGGACAACTCCGGCAGCCGTTCGATCGCCCTCGGGATGTCACGGGCTGCGATGCGAGGGAACGCCTTGGCGACCGTGTCGATCTCGTCGGACGGCAGACCCAGCGCCTTACCAACCTCGCGGATCGCCATACGCGCTCTGAAGGTGTCGACCATGCAGCACATAGCCGTTTGCTCCGCGCCGTACGTATCCAGGACGTAGGCGAGCACCTCTTCACGACGGTGCGATTCGACGTCGACGTCGATATCGGGTAGCTCTTCGCGTCGCTCGTTTATGAACCGTTCGAACAGTAGGTCGTAGCGCACGGGATCGACGTCGGAGATGCCGAGGACGTAACAGACCAGCGATCCCGCAGCACTGCCACGGCACGCGCACCGGATCCCCAACTCGTGGCGCGCGTGCCGGACGATGTCGGCAACGAGCAAGAAATACGCAGCGAATCCCAGCTTCATGATCAGCTGCAGCTCGTGCTGCAAGCGCTCGTCGATCTGCTTCGTTACACGGGGAAAACGGCGCCGGGCCCCCTCGTAGCACCGGCGCGCTAGAAGACCCGTGTGCGTTTCGCCGGCCCGGCCCCCCATCGCTTGGATCGGTATGTCGGGGAAGTGATAGGTGCCGAGGTCGAGATCGAAATCGCACGCCTCCGCCAATGCAACCGTCTCGTCGGCAGCCTCGGGAGCATCGGCGAACAACTCGCGCATCGCCGCAGGACGTTTCAGCCAATACTCCGACGTCCTGCGTAGAGACGTCGTCTTGGACAAGGGAACGATCTCTTTGATCGCGTGCAGCAACTCGTGGGTCGCCGCATCCTCTTCTTCCGCATAGTGGACGTCGTTGGTCGCAACCGGAGCCACACCCGTTTCGCGTGCGATCTTGAGCAGGCGATCGCGAAGCAACCGATCGCCGTAGCCGCGATGGTCGAAGACCTCGATGCGGAAGCCTTCACCGATGTGGTTACGGAGCCTGCGTGCAAGTGCGATCGCCTGCGACATCCGACCTGCTGCCGCTAAGCGTGCGATCGGGCCCTTCTCACATCCCGACAGCACGAACAACCCTTCCGATCGTTCGACGACTTTCGCGATCGTCGTCTCGGGGTGGTCACGTTCGTTGCTCAGATGAGCGTCGGATATCAGGCGGCACAGGTTGGCG
Organism: Actinomycetota bacterium; assembly: GCA_030861205.1. Lineage (GTDB taxonomy): Bacteria > Actinomycetota > CADDZG01 > CADDZG01 > WHSQ01 > JALZGD01. Next base: position 10,242 of record JALZGD010000010.1, on the reverse strand, counting down.
TAGCCGATCGCGTCCTTAGCGATGGCGGTGACGTGGGCCCCATCGATCGTCAATTCGGCGCCGTAGATGGGCTTGATCCCGGCCTGCCGACACGCACGAGCGAAACGAACGGCCCCCGTCAAGGAGTCGTGATCCGTCAGCGCGACGGCTTCATATCCCTGAGCGCGCGCGAGGTAAGGGAGCGTTTCTGCCGGGATCGCCCCGTCGCGCAGCGACCACGTCGAATGACAGTGCAGGTGCACGAACCCCGAGCCCGACATTCAGTGCGCCGGCTCGAGCGATCGTGTCGCTACGGCATGTCTGCTGGGATCTCGGTGCCGCTGGCTTTGGCGATGAGGTTGCCGTCTTCGTCGGAGATCTCCGCCTCGGCGAAGATGACACGCCGTCCCGATTTCACGACGTATCCGGCGCCCTTCAACGTCATGCCGGCGGGAACGGGACGGAATATCGAGATCTTCATCTCGGCAAGCGCGGGATAACGTTCCGGCGGCAGATAAGCAGCACTGGCACCACCGAGCAACGCGTCGGCGAACGCCGCGAGCATCCCGCCTTGAAGGCCGCCCGCGGAATTCGTGTATTCGGACGGCACCGTCCACGAGAACGTCACGCGCTCGGCAGGATCGTCGGTTCCTTCTATACGGAACCCAAGGTTGTCGTTGGCCGGGATCGGCAACGATCCATCGACGATGGCGTCCCAGCGCGACGGTTGTGCCATGGCGGCGACGATACCCGGAGCTCAATCCCACACCCGCGCCATCCGCCAGATCCCTGCGGCACGGTCGAGATAGACGTCGTAAACCGCACCATTCGAGTCGAGGAACCCGTCGCTGTCGATGTCGCCGGTGCACAGTTGCGACGCAGGCCGAGCCAATACACGGTGGTACTCCCGATCGCGGCGGCTTGCGCCGTTCCACCATTCGTTGCCATCGCGCCACGAAGACAGGTGTTGGTCGATGTCGTAGCGACGGCCGCGCCACGAGAACGCGACGGGTATCGCGGCGTATGGGTCTGCAGTGACGTCGATCGGATCGTCGTACCGCTTCGCCACGACCTACCGCTGCCCTCCTAGAGAGCTATGACGTGAGAGATAAAAGGGGCCCGATCGACCCACTCTTTCCAGAGCGAGCCCATCGGGCCCCGGTACGTCCTTCTCCCGAGGGCTACGGCGGCCGGGGAACCGCCGCGTGACCGAGCCACCGTCTTAAGGTGGCTCGTCCGGGGGGTGCCGAACCTCAGGAGTCGAACGTATGTTCGATATTATGGCTCAGGGCTTCAGCAGTCAAGCGTCCAGCGACAAGTCGCTACCGAACGCCCGACATCACCGATCTGCGAGCACGGCCGCGTACTTCGCTCCCGCGCCCGTGTTGTAGAGGACGACAGATTCGCCCATCTCGAAGGTCTCTTTGATCTCCTCCGCAGCCGCGACGGTTGCAGCTCCTTCGGGACACGCGTAGATCCCCTCGCTCGACGCGAGCGAGCCGATCGCGCGCCTTATCTCGTCGTCGTCCACGACGACCATCGCTCCCCCAGACTCACGAACCGTTCGCAGAACCAGAGTGCCCTCGGCCGGAGCCGGCACGCGCAGACCGGCGGCGATCGTGTCCGGCTCACCGTCTATCGGGACCACTTCCTCGGCGCCGCTCGAGAACGCATCTGCGATCGGGCTCGCGCCGGCAGCCTGCACCCCGACGAGACGCGGAAGAGGATCGGTCGTCCATCCAAGAGCGCGGGCCTCCTCGGCTGCTTTCATCGCCGCGACCGCGGCAACTCCCCCACCTACCGGTAGCACGATGACTGCGGGAAGGCGCATGACGTCTTCTCCCTGACCGAGCGCGTCGAACACTTCGAACCAGGCGGTCTTCTTTCCTTCGAGGCGGTACGGCTCGTTGAACGTCGCCGCGAGGAAGGCACCCGTTTCACTGGCGATGTCGGCGGCGCGCCGGCCCGCATCGGCGATCGAGCCGTCGACGAGCTCGAGTGTCGCTCCC
>JALZGD010000010.1:5059-8244 GCA_030861205.1 Actinomycetota bacterium | reverse complement strand
AGCAGATCTCGACATCGTCACGTGCAGCTCGACACCAGCGCGCGCCGCGTAAAGAGCCCACGCGCCGCCGGCGTTGCCGGCACTGGGCATGACGACGCGGGTAGCCCCCAGGGAGCGCGCTCGATTGAGCCCTGCAAAAGCCCCACGCGCTTTGAACGTTCCTCCAGGCAGTGCGGAATCGTCTTTCACGAAGATCGTCGTTCCCCATCTCGAAGAGAGTCGCGGAGCCGTGAGAAGCGGAGTTTCGATCTCGCCGAGCGAGGCGACGCCGGGCAGTGGCGGTAACAGTTCTTCGAATCGCACGAGAGATGGGGGGCGCTGCCGGACGTCGCCGAGGTCGATCGGCTGCGACAGGTCGTAGCGGCACAGCAGTGTCCCCCCGCACCGGCACCGAGCCTGCAGCCGATCCGCCTCCAGAGTCGCGGCGCACAATGCGCATTCGAGGTGGCTTAGGCGGGACGGCACGGCCAAAGGCTACGGGAGCCGCCAGGAAAGCGACATCCGATGACGAATCTAGGCGTTACCAGGCAGACAACTTAAGAGGCAATCGTGCGAAGGATCACCGCTCTAGTGGCGGCTGCGGCGCTGAGCATGCTGGCGTTGCCGGCCGGCGCGCAATCCAAGGCCCCAGCTACTCAGCCGAAAGATGGCAGGGGCGACGCCACAGTCGTCGCGGTGATCGACAGTGCTTTCAGCCCGTATCACTGGGACTTCCTCGCGTCGAAGATGCCCCAGGCGCAGAACTCCGACCCGTCCGACGACCTTCCGCTGAACGAACCGCCCGATCGGTGGATCAAGGGATTCCCGTCGCCGAGCTCGTTCGCGGGATACAAAGCGCTCGATCTCTCGCTCGACGAGAAGAACGCGACGACGCCGATCTCGGCGCTCGGCGCCAGGGACAAGCCACTGTGGGAGTCGGTACAGAAGAGCAAGCCGGAGGAGCTCAACTACTACTGGATGCCGGGGACCAAAGTGATCGGCGCGATGAACTTCGGCGGTCCTGCCGGGCATATCTACGGTGAGACGTCCGAGCATGGCATGGGAACGACGACGGTTTCCGTAGGCAACCTCCACGGCACCTGCCCAGAGTGCCTGCTCGTCTTCCTGCAATACAGCGACGCGCAGTCGGCTGAAGCCGCGATCAACTGGGCGATGCAACAACCGTGGATCGACGCGATAACGAACTCCTACGGCTTTGCAACCGCATACCGCGATCGGATCTACGCGGGCTCGAACACCACGCTTCAGAAGAAAGCCAGCGAACGCGGGCAGACGATCTTCTTCTCCGCGGGAAACGGTCAGGAGAATGCGTTCCTAATCCCCAATACGACTTACTTCTCGTCTCAGGAGGGACCCGACTGGATCGTGACGGTCGGAGCAATCTCTCCCGGTAAGGACAACTATTACGGCAACTTCCTGCGCACCTCAGAGCATGCGTCGTACGACGGTCACGGTAAACCTGCAGACATCGCTTCCATCGGCTCCGACTATCCATCGGGATATGGAGCCACGACCGTCGGGGGGACGGGAAGCTCTGGGTTCGGCGGAACCTCTAACGCAACCCCGACGATCGCCGGGATCTACGCGCGCGGCTTGTACGTGGCCCGTCGAACACTAGCAGGCTCGAGCAAGATCCAGTCCAGTGGAGTCGTTGCAACCGGGCGGGCCGTCTCGTGTGGAACGAAGCGCAAGAACTGCGAGCTCGGCGACGGACGGCTCACGGTGGACGAGCTGAGGGCGCGCCTCTTCGGCGGTGCGGTGCACACCCCGGCCGGGATGACGGTATCTAGCGAAGGAGTGGGGAACCTGCCGCCGGTCGGTGAAGACGAATACGCGAACGAAGGCCACGGCAGTTACTTCGGGCTCGAGACCGGCAAGTGGCCCGATTACATGAAGGAGTTCCAGCGCTTCGTAGGGCCGATGCTCGGGACGGCAAAGCCGGTTACTCGACCGGAGGGTGAGCGGGACTGGATGACCGTCGACTCGTTCTGCCGACAACACATCTGGGGGGCATGGACCCACGGCTATTACGTAAAGGGCAAAACCGATCTCCCCGGAGCAAACCCCGCGTGGCCGCTTCGATCTGCCCTGGCCAACGCGTGCCCGAGCTTGCAGCACCTGCCCTAGGACCGACCCCTACACGAACCCCAGCGCCGACTTCGCCAGCGGCGACATCTTCTCGGGGCTCCACGGCGGATACATGACGAGCTCCGTCGTCACGTCACCGATGCCTTCTATGTACTGAGTCGAGTTGCGGATGTCTTCGTCGAGCATCGGGCCGATCGGACAACCCATAGTCGTCAAAGTGAACTCGACCTTGACGTTGTTGTCGTCGTCGACCGCGACGTCGTAGACGAGCCCCAGATTGATGATGTCGATCCCGAGCTCGGGGTCGTTCACCGTCTTCAGGGCCTCGATGACCTCTTCTTTGATGTCGTCCTGCGTGGGCGAATCACCCTTCAGCTCTTCGCGCGAGGGCACGCCGTCGTTTAGGGCCATATATCCATGCTAACGGCGCATCGGCGCCGTCCCTTCCCGGTTAAAGGGTCAGGCCGAGGAGGCGGGCTGCGTTGTTCTTGAGCACGTCGTCTTGCTTGTCGCCCAGTTTCATCTCGTCGATCTCGTCGAGGATCCGGCCCGGGTCGAGCATCGGGTAATCGCTCCCCCACACGAACCGATCGGACAGACGCCCGCGTGCGTCTCGCTTGACCTCCTCGGGGATGTACTTCGGGCGCCATCCCGACAGGTCGATCCACACGTTTGTCTTGTGCATCGCCGACGCGAGCACCTCGAGGTGCCACGGATATCCGAAGTGGGCCATCACGACCGTCAGCCCAGGATGTCGGGCCGCGACTGTGTCCATCAGCATCGGACGGCCGAAGTCGTACGCGATGCCGGAGCCGCCAGGAACACCGGCTCCCAATCCGGTCTGGCCCACGTGCACCACTATCGGCAGCGACAGTTCCTCGCACTTGTCCCACAGAGGATCGAAGCGCGGGTCGTCCGGATAGAACGCCTGGACCTGAGGATGGATCTTCAGACCTTTCAGGCCCAGCTCTCGGATCGCTCGGTCCAGCTCTTCCACCGCGTTCGGTTTGTGCGGGTCGACGCTTGCGAAACCAACGAACTGCTCGGGGAACTCGCGGCAGATCTCCGCGACGCGGTCATTCGTCAGAGCGGGGAGC
>JALZGD010000010.1:3362-5049 GCA_030861205.1 Actinomycetota bacterium | reverse complement strand
CCACCGTTTGTATTCGGCAGCCATCTCTTCTGCAGTGCGGACGCGGACCTCGGACCGGAAGTACTGCGCTGTTGCTTCGAGCATCGGGCCGATCGAGCCCTTCAACCACTCCTCGGTCGACGCATGCACGTGGAAGTCGATAGCGCGGGGCAAGGCATCCTCCTCGAATGTGACGTCACAGGAAGTAGAACGAGATCGCAAGTATCACGTACGTCGCGATCAGCTCGGCCCCCTCGAACCAGTTCGCACGTCCGTCGAGGGCGATGAAGCTCAAAACCGCGGTCGCAGCCGTGACCGCGGCGATCTCGGGGGCCGAGAAGACGAAGTTCATCGGATGGCCGGCGATCAGCGACACGAACACCAAGACAGGCGCGACGAAGATCGCTATCTGCGTCGACGATCCGATCGCGATCTCGACGTGCTCGGCAGCATTACCGATGATCGGCACCACGATCAACCCGACGAACAACCGCGATATCCCCAGCTCGGTGACCGCCTGGGACAGCGACGCCACAAGGATCTCGCTCATTGCCGCTACTGCGACCGTCGCGAGAACGAGCTTCACGACGGCCCCCGTGGTCGATGACTTGTCGGGTCGCTCGAAATCCGCGCGGAACAACGAACGATGAGTCTTCATCGAGAACAACATGCTCAGCGCGTACATCGCGATCAGGACGACGGCGACGCCGATCGAAACGGCCTCGGTGTGAGCATGTGTCGCATTGGGGCTCAGCGCGAACAACGCCGGCATCAGCAACGCAATCACAGCGATCACGAGCGACCCCGTATAGAGACCTGCCGTCGCTCGGCTGAATCTCTGTTCCTTTCGGTTCCATCCACCGACCAGGAATGACATGCCGAGGACCAGCAAGACGTTGCCGATGATCGATCCCGTCAACGATGCCTTGACAACCTCGAGCTCGCCGTTCGCGATCAGGAATATCGAAACGATCATCTCGGTGAGGTTGCCGAACGTCGCATTCAGAAGGCCCCCGGCTCGCGGCCCATTTGAGCAGCGATGTCTTCGGTCTCGCGTCCGATCACACCCGCGAGCGGCACGATCGCGAGCGCGGACGTCACGAATATCGTCGTCGACCCTGCACCGATGACGTCGAGGACGATTGCGACCGGAACGAGCGCGAGCAACCAATCGAGTCGAGGTCTCACGGCGGGACTTTATTCCGCCGACGCGACGTTGCTACCTCAGCTGCTCTGCAAGAGCGCGCGCCGCGCGTTCCGGGTCGGCCGCGCGAGCGATCGCTCGCAGAACGACCACACGTCGAGCTCCCGCGCCCCTCACTTCTGCGAGGTTGTTCGTGTCGATCCCGCCGATCGCGAACCACGGCGTCTCCGCAGACCTCTCTGCTGCGTACGACACCAGCGTCAACCCGGCAGCAGGACGTCCCGCCTTCGTGGGGGTCTCGTGGACGGGTCCGACGGCGAAGTAATCGATCACGCCACCAAGATCTATCGCCGCATCTACTTCATCCGACGTATGAGTCGACAGCCCCACGATCGCATCAGGCCCGACCAATTCGCGCGTATCTTCGGGCGAAAGATCGCCTTGCCCCACGTGCACGCCGACGTCGTGCCCGCGACGACGCAGGACGGCCGCTACGTCGACCCTGTCGTTCACGACGAATGGGACATCGGCGGCCGCACAGGCTTGAGCGACGGCGTCGGCCTT
>JALZGD010000010.1:0-3352 GCA_030861205.1 Actinomycetota bacterium | reverse complement strand
ACCACCAACAGCGCGCGGCCCGCAGTGATCTCGCGCAAGCGCAGCGCCAGCGGGTACAGCTCGCGGGCCGAGAGGTCTTTCTCGCGGAGCTGCACCAGGTCGACACCACCTCTGGCGAGGCGGGGGACGAGATCGGGAAGCTCGCCTGCAGCAAGTTCGAACGGGGCAACCAGGTACAGCCGGGCGCGCGCGATCGCGTCGCGAACGGTCATAGCGTCACTACGGCCGGTTCTCCGCCCCATTCCTCCGGGTCGTCACCGGCCTCTTTCTCGTAGTCCTTCATGCGCTCGGTGATCCCCCGCAGGGCGTGCGGCACGCGCAACAGGGCGATGGCTACGAAGAAAGCGGGGAGCAGATTGATGACGACTTGGTACCAATGCAGGTGAAGTAGATGGATCGTCGCGAGCTGCGCGGCAACGACAGCCAGCAGTGATAGCGCGAACCACAGTGAGGCTCTCTGTTTCGACGCGGCTTCATAACGCTCTCGCATCCGCCGAACCGCCTCGCGGCCCCTCGTTCGTCGAAGCCGCCACCACAACTCGCGCGAAGGGTAGAAGCGGCCCAGACCCTCGACGAATGCGAGCACGAGGGCCGCGAGCAACGCTGCGGTTACGCCTGTGGCCACCCCCGCACGATAACGACTGCACGAGCGCTCGGCCGTCGCTAGGGAACGAGCGTCGCAGGGTTAGCAGTCGGAACAGTCAATGACACGTTCGAGATCAGGATGGACGCGTTTGGGTCGTCCGGCGTCAGGAACGACGGGCTGTCGTTGGCAGTCAGCTCGAGCTTGAGTGCGTCACCTTGTGGGAAGTCGTAGTTGTTTCCGAACAGCTGGAACACCACGTGCTGAGTGTCCGTACCGCCAAGGCGGTACACGCCTCTCGTTACAAGCGTCTGCTTTCCCGTCTGAGTGTTTACGTCGAAAAGGTGCGCGGCGACATACATCGCCGAACCGCTTGGATCCGCGTCCAACGTCACTTGGGGCAGACCAAGCATCGTGAGTGGCCTATCGAGCGTTTGCTGCGCAGCGAGGTTCCCGTTGGCGACGTCGAGGTTCATGACGCGGCAGCGGTTCGCGTCCTGGATCAGGATCGGGTTCAACTCGCCCGCATGAGGGTCGTTCGCGTCGGCAAACAGCGTGCCGGCAAGGGGAAATTGGATATTCAACGGAGAGCCCTGAAGGGTTGCATAGGTCGGCCCGCTGTACAGCGCCCCGAGCTGCGTCATGTCACACGTGGTCGTTCGAGCCGCGAACGTCGACGTCGGCTGCTCTCTCTCGATGATCAGGGAAGTCAGGAATTTCGAGATCACGCCGTTAACGAACTCCTGCTCGGCGGGTTTGTTCTCGCTGGTCTGGTGACCGATGCCGCCGAGGTAAACGCTGATCGGGTAGTCCGGGTCTTGCGAGCGCAATGAGTTGTACATCTGGATCGCCTGGACCGGCGGAAAGATCATGTCGTCCCACCCATTGATAGCGAAGATCGGGGTCTCGAAAGAACTCGCGCGCGGGATGAAGAGGGCCGATCGTTCTGTGATGACCTTGTCCAGCGCGTCCTGCGCGACGGGGTCCGTGTAAGGCCCCGGCTCGGTCAGGCGGTTGTACCAAGCTTCGAGATATCCCGGGATTGTGCCTACCTCTTGCGACTTCACCTGGAGGACAGCGTGGAATCCGGACACGAACGATCGTTTCAAAACCCCAACCGGTTGCGCCTCGCGCTCGGTAACGTCGGTCGTCGGCACTTGATCGTCCCGCGCTCGTCCGTTCGGAATCAGGGCATCGGCGAGGTCGGTCCATGAGATGACAGGCACGTCCGCGGCAACGCGAACGCGCGCGCCGCGCGGTGACTTCCACTGGTTGAGCCGAGACAGCATCCACGCCTGACCGCCGCCGTACGAGACTCCCTCGATCCCGACGCGCCTCGGCGCTATCGAGACATCTGCCGACAGTAGGGTCCCGTCGACCAACCGCCCGACGAGGTTCTGGGTGTCCTTGACCTCGTAGTTCACGTTGTCCAACTGCGGAAGACAGGCGGGGCTGTCTCCGTAATCGGGCTTGCCGTCGATTGACTGGATCGATGGATCCAGACACGTGTCTTTCTGGAAGCCGCGCGCCGTGTATGTGAGCACGGCGAAGCCTTTCGATGCGTACCAGTAATTGTTGTTCTCGAAACGGTCCCCACTACTCTTCACCGAGCCGTCGCGGGTTGGGTCGTAGTCGGGATCGGTTGGTGCGCGAAGCTCGAAGTCTTTCTTGGAGCCACCCAGACCATGGAGGTATACGAGCAGCGGGAACGGGCCGGCCCCCCTCTTCGGAAGCGTGACGTCGACGTCGAGCTTCTCCGAGTGATCTTTCGTTGCTACGAACCCACTGCAGAAACGGAAACCCGCGCCGACACCCGAAGTCGCGTTCTGCTTGCGGCACTTGAGCGGATGCTTCGCGGCAACTGCGTTAGGTCCCGTTAGCGCCACCGTCGAAGCGATGAGACCAACAACGGCAAAGAATGATGCACGGCGCATAGGGACCTTCTTTCGCGTCCGTGCGCGCCCGAGCAAGCGCGCAGAGAGGGCCGTCGGGCCCCCTCTGGAAAAGCTATAGAAACGCCGTTGGGCGATAAAGCCCCTTGCGCCTTTTACGTAGGTAATGGCTACTTGGTCGGCTTTACTCCCGCTCCGGCGGTGTAGGTGAAGTTCGCAGCAGCCGATCCGCCCTGGTCGCCTGCGTAGACGCAGATGATCGCCTTCGGGAATCCCTTGGGGACAATCCCGTGCTCGCCTCCCGGCGCGCGCGTCGCGAAGTCAACGGTCGCCGGGCTGCCTGCGCCGGTCGGGTCGTTGACGACGTCGTCCGTCGTGCCGAACTTTTGGTAGAAGGTGATGTCGACGTCCGGCTGAGCAACCGGCGACGTCACTTCAAGATTGAACGGCTTGTTCACCGTCGCGGGATCGACGTTGAAGTAGTAGCCGACGACACCCGACCCGGCCTGCTCGCCGGTAAGGATCGCGAGACGACGCGTAAGACCGGCAAAGCAACCGCTGTCATCGGTGAACGGCGCCGGCGCCGCGATCGTGCCGGAAACCGACTGCTGCTTCGCCTTCGCATCCGCGGGACCTGCAAACAACGCGCCGGCGATCACCGCCGCCAAACCAAGCGAAATCAGTTTTCTCATCGTTGTCCCCTCCGAGCTACGGCCCCCTGTTATTGGGCCGGTCGGAAGGAAGGTGCTCCGCCGACGACGTGGGTCCTGCTGCGGCGCTCGCGGGGTTCAAACGATGACACGCGGTAACCGTCCCGTGTCGTCTTCTGGCTGGTAGTGCTCCTCGATAAGGGGCTCCAACCCCGCCGTGACGATCG
>JALZGD010000097.1:6087-8307 GCA_030861205.1 Actinomycetota bacterium | reverse complement strand
GTCGTGGCCGACCGCCAACCCCGAGGCAGGTTCGGGTGACCGTCCGTGGCTTACCGGTGCGGGCAAAGACGAGGTCTACCTCTACATCAACTCGCCGAAGCAGCTGCTGAAGTCGACCGACGGTGGCCTTACGTTCACCCCGGTCAACGCGACCGGCAACATCGGCACCGACGGCAAGATGATCGTCGACCCGCTCAACAAGAAGAACGGCCTCATCGGTCCTCTCGGTCGCGGCGGTGCCGCGATCTCCGAGGACGGCGGCCAGACGTGGAAGGAATATCCGGCCCCGCTCGGCAAGTCCACCCAGTTCTTCGGGGCCGTTGCCGTCGACTCCGCGGGCTGGATCTACTCGGTGTCGGCCGGCGGCTACCAGGGCTCCGACGACACGCAGCCCGACGGCCAGGTGATGTTCAACTACTTCAACCGTCAGACCAACAAGTGGCAGTCGAAGCCGATCACGGTTCCGACGCCCAAGGGTGACGCGTTGTGGCCGTGGGTCATCGCGGGTGATGACGGTCGTGTTGCGCTGATCTGGTACCAGACACTCGGTTCGAACGAGAACAAGTTCTACGCGTACGCGGCCGAGACGACGAACGGCCACGGTTCCTACGTCACGTGCAGCGATGGCAAGAAGCACTTCGTGCAGCCGCAGTTCAGCGTCGCGAACGCGTCGGGAACGCCCGTTCACACCGGCAAGATCTGCCTCGACGGGACGGCGTGCAACGCGCGTACCGACTTCGACGGCGGCGACCGCCGACTGGGCGACTTCTTCACGGTGAACTTCGACCACCAGGGCAAGATCTTCATTGCATCGGGTGACACGATGCTGAAGAACCCACTTGGTGGGCCTAAGCCCGTGGGTAACCCGATCTTCATCATGCAGTCGTCGGGTGAGCGACTTCTGACGAAGCCGATCAAGGACAAGAAGACGCCGTGCGTCTACCCGCTGCCGAGCTGCTGATAACCAGGTAGTCGAGCACATCAGGGGGCCGAGGAACCGGCCCCCTGATCGCGTTTACGACGCGATCTTCTCGATCGCGTCTGACGATCGATCGTTAGCCAGTAGATCGAGGACGGCCTGCTCGATCGCGCCCTGGAACGCCGGCTCTCCGTAGTCGACGTCGCCGAGATCCGCGAGTGCCCCCGAGATCGTCCACCCGGACCGATATCGATCGAACACGCGCGGGTCTATGTACGACGCGCGGCATACGGCGGGCGTGTTACCGAGGTAATGGGCGACTTCCTTGACGACCATCGAGATAGCGCGTGTCCGTCCGGTCTTCGAGCGCGCTACTCCACCGGACACCGACAGCCCGACGGCCGCTAGGACCGTGGCGGCCCACGTCCTGAAGTCCTTCGCCGTGAACTCACTGCCGGAGACCTGTTTGATGTATGCGTTGATGTCCGCGGATTTGACGTCTAGCCATTTGCCGTTCGCCTTGTACGCGAGCAGCTCCGGCAGATTGCCTCGTCGCCGCTTCAAGGTCGCGACGACTTCGTACACGTCCTCATCGACGATCGACCAGATCCTGCGCTTTCCCGACTTCGCTTTGTAGTCGAAGAGGATCTCGTTCCCGGGAGCAAGCTTCACGTGATGCTTCTGGATGGTGGCGAGACCGTAAGTCTGATTCTGCTCGGCGTAACCCTCGGTCCCGATCCTGAAGAACCCGCGATCCAGCAGACGCGCCGCGCAGGCGAGCACTTTGTCTTTCGGCATTCCGTCCAACGCGATGTGTGAGCTCCACACTTCGCGCATCGCCGGCAACGCGCGTGCGAAGTCGATCATGTGGTCGAACTTCTGCTGATCCCTGCGCTCGCGCCACTTCGGGTGATAGATGTACTGTTTCCGGCCCGCGGCGTCGGACCCGATCGCCTGGATGTGACCCATTGGATACGCGCAGATCCATACGTTCTTCCATGCGGGTGGGATCGCTAGCTCTCGGATCCGGGCGAGAACTTCTGCATCGTCGATCTTCTCGCCCGTCTGGGAATCGACGTACTCCCAGCCCCGACCACGACGTCTACGAATGATCCCCGGGCCCGAGCAGTCGACCCTTCTCAATCGCGCCATGGCGCCTTTGTTCCCGATACTCTGCGGTCCTAAGCACGCTCGGCGTTGGGGGAGGGATAGATGCCCGAAGGGGGAAACGGTTCCAGCCCAGATAGGAACCTGGCACTGGAGCTTGTTCGGGTAACCGAAGCTGCGGCGTTGGCCGCGGC
>JALZGD010000097.1:1492-6077 GCA_030861205.1 Actinomycetota bacterium | reverse complement strand
CTCGAATGGAGACCCGGGGAGAAACGATGATCGTCGGCATGGTCGCCTTCGCGCTGATCCTGCTCGACGGGATCATCCTCGGGACCCCGGGCGGCAGCCGCGACTACAACGTCGACGTCTCGCTCGAGATCGGCTACTGGGTGGGGCTCCTCGGCGCCGCTCTGATATGCGTTGGTGGGTTCCGGCGCCAGGCCGAGAACATCCAGGCCAAGCCCCCCGGGGTCTGACCCTCCGGCAACATGCCTGATCCGACGCAACGGCGGCCCGACCGCAACCTCGCCATGGAGCTCGTGCGCGTGACCGAGTACGGCGCGATGGCGGCCGCGCGCTTCGTCGGGCTCGGCGACAAGGAGGCCGCCGACGGGGCCGCCGTCGACGCGATGAGGCTCATGCTCGGGACCGTCTCCATGGACGGCATCGTCGTCATCGGTGAAGGCGAAAAAGACAACGCACCGATGCTCTTCAACGGCGAAGAGATCGGTAACGGCGAGCCGCCGGTCGTCGACATCGCGGTCGATCCCGTCGATGGGACGACCTTGACCTCGAAGGGGATGAACGGCGCGATCTCGGTCGTTGCGTTGGCCGAGCGGGGGACGATGTTCGATCCCGGCCCCTGCGTGTACATGGAGAAGATCGCCGCCGGCGAGGAAGCCTGTGACGTCATCGACATCGAGGCGCCGATAGCCGAGAACCTCGAGCGCCTGGCGAAGGTAAAGAAGACGGCAGTCGCCGAGATCACCGTCGTCGTCCTCGATCGGCCCCGCCACGACCAGATCGTGAAGGAGATCCGCGAGGCCGGCGCTCGCATCAAGTTCATCGCAGACGGCGATGTCGCCGGTGCAATAGCCGCGGCGCGCGACGCCTCGGGCGTCGACATGCTGATCGGGGTCGGCGGAACTCTTGGAGGAGTCATCCAGGGCCGTTTGTGGCCGAGGAGCGAAGAGGAGCGCGACCTCGCGATCCAGCAGGGCTACGACCTCGACCGAGTCTTGACGACCGATGACCTCGTCTCCGGTGACGACGTGTTCTTCGCTGCGACCGGTGTGACGAACGGCGACCTCGTCAACGGCGTTCGATATCGCGCCGACAGCGCGATCACCCAATCGATCGTCATGAGGTCGCGATCGGGGACGGTTCGTGTGATCGACGCGCTCCACCGGCTCCCGAAGCTGAAGAAGTTCTCCAGCAACTACTGATCCTTCGTCGATAAGTAGTGGCAAGGAGACGCTTAGAGAGGGCGCGCTCTCTTGCCATCGACATCTCTCCGGTCAGGGACTCCGTTCCATACCGCGCTCTGTGGCTGGGGCAGATCATCTCGCTGGTCGGGACACAGATGCGTTACGTCGCGGTTCCGTATCAGGTGTTCCGTCTGACGGGGTCGAACCTTGCAGTAGGTCTCATAGGCGTCGCGGAGGTCGTTCCTCTGATCGCGTTCTCGTTGATCGGGGGATCCATCGCCGACTCGATGGATCGTCGGCGGCTCATCGCATGGACGCAAGTCGGGTTGATGGTGACGTCCGGCGCTCTTGCCGTTGTGACGCTTCTCAGCCGCCATCCGAGCCTTGGGTGGATCTATGGGCTTACCGCGGTCTCGGCCGCCCTCAGCGCGGTCGATCGACCCGCGAGGAGCGCGATGGTCCCGTCTCTCGTTCGCCCCGAGCAGCTCTCGGCCGCTATGGCGCTCAGGCAGGTGGTCATGCAGGTCTCACAGATCGTCGGCCCTGCCATCGGTGGCGCGCTCATCGCGCTGTTCGCGCGCGGAGCCGCGACGTCGCAGACCGGGATCGGCGCCGTCTACCTCATAGATGCCGTGACGTTCGTCGGGTCGCTCGTGGCACTGCGCTGGGTTCCGCAGCAGGATCCTCAGGAACTCTTCGGCCCCCAAGAGTTGGCGGAACGGCGCTCGATCGCCGGCCAGTTGAAGGCAGTAAGAGAGGGCGTGTCTTTCGCGGTCAGCAAGCAGGTGATCTCCGCGGTCTTCTTGATCGATCTCAGCGCAATGATCTTCGGGATGCCCCGTGCCGTGTTTCCAGCTCTTGCGATACGCAGCTTCCATGGAGGAGCAGGAGTCCTCGGACTCTTGTCGGCGGCTCCCGCGGTCGGCGCGTTGCTGGGTGCTTTGTCTACGGGTTGGGTACCGCGCGTTCGGCGACAGGGCCGCGCCGTCATCGCCGCGGTCGCTGTGTGGGGCCTCGGCATCACCTTCGCCGGGCTGGCGTTGTTCTCTCTTCCGTTGACGCTCCTCTTGCTCGCGATCGCGGGTGCGGCCGACGTGATCAGCGCTGTCTTTAGAGGGACGATGCTTTTGGAGAACACGCCCGACGTCTTGCGTGGTCGCTTGACCGCGCTGCAGATCATGGTCGTCACTGGGGGGCCGCGTCTCGGAGATGTCGAAGCCGGGACGGTCGCTTCGTTTGTCGGTGCGCCCGCTTCGGTCGTGATCGGTGGGATCGGTTGCTTGGTGGGCACTGCGGCCGTTGCCGCGGGCTTGCGCGAGTTCCGGGTCTACGAGGCGGCTGCTACCGGTTCTTCTCCCACTTGAAGTAGCGCACCGCGAGCGCGGCCCCCACAACGGCCCAGATCCCCATGATGCCGAGATCTCCCCAGCGGAATCCGTTGCCTGGACCGATGCCGGTGAACGCCCTCTGCAGGGCGATCGCGAAGTGACGGATCGGAAAGAAGTTCGAGACGTGCAGTAACCAGGTAGGCGCGTTGTTTAGCGGGATGAAGATGTCCGAGATGAAGAGCAGCGGGAGGATCGTCGCGTTGACGACGGGCGGTGCCGCATCGGCATTCGGAACGAATGAAGTCACTGCGATGCCGAGCGACGGAAACGTCAGCGCACCGAGGAGAACCGTGACGATGAAGGCCGGCAGGGTATCGGTTGAGATCGATACGCCGTAGAACGCGATACCGGCAATCGTGACGATGCCGACCAGCAACAGCGCGACCAAGACCGAGTGCGCGATCTTGCCCGTCAGATAGGCCCATGCGGGGAGGGGTGTGCCGCGTTTGCGCTTGAGAACGCCTTGCTCGCGCGCGAACGTCAAGCTCATCGCGACATTCGTGTAACAGGCCGTGATCACCGAGAACGCTGCGATCGCCGGCACGTAGAAGGTCGACGCCGTAATCACGACGCTCGGACTGAGCCGGACCTTGCTACTGCCGAAGAGAAGATTGAAGAGGACGAGAAATATCAATGGGAAAACAAACGTGAAGAAGGCCGATGCCGGATTGCGCCAGAACGATTTGTTCTCGAATCTGATCTGACGGACGGCAAGCTTCAGGCTGCCATTACCCCCGGCCGGCGCCGGCCCTGCCATCGCCTGCGAGCTCACTCGGCCCCCATTCTCTCGGCTTCGGAAGTCAGCTCCAGATAGACGTCCTCGAGCGACGGACGTGACACATTTAGGTCTTCCAGCTCGACGCGTTGCTCGAGGGCCCACCGCGTCAGATCGTGCAGCACGCGCATCGGCTCGTCCGTGTGGACTTCAACCCGACCATTCGCTGCCGAGGCTTCGGGGATGACCTCACCGAGCATCTGTTCCAGATCGGGAGAGTGTCGGAAAGAGATCTTTGTGGAGACCGCCGTCTTTCCCACGAGCGATCCGGGTGGACCTTCTGCGACTATCCGTCCATCCACGATGATCGCGACGTGGCCTGCAAGGCTCTGCGCTTCATCCATGTAATGCGTGGTCAAGAAGACGGTCTTGCCCAGAGCCACGAGGTTGCGGATCATCTCCCACGCATTACGGCGCGCGGACGGGTCGAAGCCGGTTGTGGGCTCGTCGAGGAACAAGAGATCCGGGTCTCCCGCGAGCCCGACGGCAACATCGAGCCGTCGCTGCTGGCCGCCCGACAGCTTCACGACGCGTTCGTTCCGCTTCTCCGCAAGACCGACCACTTCGATGATCTCGTCACGGGGACGTGGATGCGGGTAGTAGCCGCGGTAAAGGTCCACGACTTCAGAGACGGTCAGGAACGGTTCGATGCCTGTCTCCTGCAGCACGATGCCCACCCGTTCTCTGAACTGCTTCGTCGCGGTGCTCGGATCAAACCCCAAGACCGCGACGTCGCCGGCACTGCGAGTTCGGTACCCCTCCATGATCTCTACGGCAGTCGTCTTGCCAGCGCCGTTGGGGCCCAGCAGAGCGAATACCTCACCATTTTCGACCGTCAGGTCGATGCCCCGGAGCGCTTCCAAGTCTCCGTAGGTTTTCTTCAGGCCCCGAACCTCTATTGCGTAGTCGGTCACGACCGTGAGGATAGCGATTGCGTTGGGTAACTCGGCCCGCGCCCACTCGTTAGCATTTGGATGATGAAGATCGTCCTAGGGTCGGACGAGAAGACGCAACTTACGGACTCCGTTGCAGATGATCTCCGAGCTCGGGGGCACGACGTGCTTCTCGTCGGCCCGCCGGGTGGCCAAGACAAGGGCTGGGCCGAGGTTGGGCGCGAAGTCGGAGAAGCCGTTGCGTCTGGAGAGGTCGATTCTGGCGTCCTGTTCTGTTGGACCGGCACGGGTGCATCGATAGCCGCGAACAAGGTGCCGGGCGCTAGGGCCGCGCTTTGCACCGATGCGGAA
>JALZGD010000097.1:0-1482 GCA_030861205.1 Actinomycetota bacterium | reverse complement strand
GCGCGCGGCGGTGGAACGATGCGAACGTTCTCGTAATGAGCCTTCGCCTAACCGCACCCAGTGTCGCGACCGAGATGCTGGACGCGTGGTTCGGAACGGAGCCCGACCCCGAGGAAGCCGCGAGGATCGCGGCCCTAGACGGGGGTGCTTCGTCCCGTCAGGCCGGCGGCGAAGGTTCCTCGTCGAGGCATTAGATCGCCGGTTCGAACCTCTTTGGATCTTCCATGTACTCACGCGTCGCCTTCGCGAGGCGCGCAGCATGAAAACCGTCGAGATAACGGTGATCCATCGTTGCGCTGAGCGTCACCATGTGGCGCGGGACGACCTCGCCGTCGACCACGGCCGGTTTCAGCGCCACTTCCCCGACGAGGGTCAGGAACGGGATCCGGTAATACGGAGACAGTGGGGCGTACGCGTGCTGGATGCCGAACATCCCGACGGAGCTGACCATGACACTGCCGAAGGCCTGTCGCGGGAGGCCCCACTTCTTGAGATCGAGGTCGCGGTCGGACGTGAGCCAGGCCGCGGACCGGATCGCCCATCCCAACATCCTGCGAGGCGTGCGCGCCATCATCTTCTTCGTCTTGCCGAACTCGGGATCGTCCCCGGTTCTGATCTGGCTGGCACGGCGCGCCAGCTCCCTCGCGATCTCGATCACCGGCTTCTTGTCGGCGCCTTCAACCTTTACTCCCGAAAGCTCGGCCCCCGCGTTGGCCGAGACGATGAAGAAGACATCGACCGTCGGACGCCGGACGAATGAGTTCCGATACAGGCGCACGTTCAGGTCTGGGTTCTCGCCTAATGCGTGAGCGAGACCCTTTCCGACCATATGCGTCATCGACAGCGGCACGTCGTGCACGGCGCGGGCCGATTCGATAAAAGCAAGCGCAGCCGTTGCGTCGATCTCTAGATCCCCGTAGATCTGCGGATCACTGGGCTTCTTCCATGAAGCTGCCGCGATCTTTCGCCAGCCCTGGATCTTCGTTTTTTCGTTCATGTGCCCCCCGGACGCGTGCGACCCACCAGTATTCCCCGGATAGGCATAGGCGCGCTAGGCGCGACGACCTACTGGGGGCGTCGCGCCAGTGTCTGCCCAGGGGCGGGCGACCGTCCTAGGGGTGCGCCTTGTCTCCCGGCATCTGGTCGATCTCGGTCTCGTCCCAAACGGTCGTTCCCGACAGGTCTTCGACGTTGAACTGATAGTCGTAGACGAGCGAGCCGCCGTAGGTGGCTCCGTACGACACGATGGCCGCTGCGAGGACCGACAGAATCATGACGAACAGCTTTGCGTAACCGTCATCGAATTGCACAAGCCGCACGATGATGTCGACGATGACGATCGCGGTCGTCGTCAGCATCAACGTCATGTGCCAATTCGCGGTCCGCCACACTTGCGTGTGCTTCGCTTTGCCCAGAACTCCGGTAGAGCGGTCTCTGTCGAGCCCCTTCCACCAATCCCAGAATCCCGTCACAGCGGTACCG
>JALZGD010000096.1:3616-8324 GCA_030861205.1 Actinomycetota bacterium | reverse complement strand
GCCGGTCGACAAGGACCTCTACGAGCTGCCCCCCGAAGAGCTTGCGGAAGTGCCGCAGGTTCCGGGCTCGCTCGATGCTGCACTCGACGCGCTCGAAGGCGACCACGATTTCTTGCTCGAGGGCGGCGTCTTCACGTCGGATGTGATCGAGCACTGGATCGACTACAAGCGAGTCCGGGAAGTCGACGAGCTGCGACTTCGCCCGCACCCGTGGGAGTTCTATCTGTACTACGACATCTAGAAGCTAGAAGCACACGGAAAGGGGCCGGTCTCTTGGGGGCCGGCCCCTTTCTTTTTCTGCTTAGTCGGCGTTATCGCTTGTCGTATAGAAGCGGACCTCGTGACCGTCGGGATCGTGCAACCCGGGCAGGACCCATCCGATGCTCGCAGAGTGGACACCGGCATGACGCTCCCCCATGGTGGTGAGCCGGGCCGCGAGCGCATCGATCGCTGGCCTGTCGGGAACCCCGATAGAGAAGTAGTCGAAGCCGGCCGAAGCCGCGCAACGGGCCTCGTCGTGCCGCAGCGCGAGGCGCGGACCTCCGTTTGGATGCCGCATCGCGACCCCCTCGAGGTTCCCGTTCTCGGTGAACTCGATCTCAACCTCGTAACCCAGGCGCTCCTCGTACCACGCGATCGACCGGCCGACGTCAGTGACCGGCAACTTGAGATGATGGACACCGTCCAGTAGCGGCGCGTCGCCAGCGGGCACACAAGCCTCCTTAAATGCAGTGATTTTGCAGATTACAGAGAGACTCGCTCCGGCGGGCTCTACAGGATTACGAAGCGGTTGCGGTCAATACTCGGGCGTTGCTCGCGAGAGAGCATCCTTGATTTCTGCTTAGGCTCTCGTCGTGAGTCCTGCAGCAGCTGCCGTCATCGTCGCTATCTCTCTTGCGCTCATCCTTGTGATGGCGGGTAATAGCCGCGACGGCTTCCAAGCGGTGCGATCGATCGCGCTCGTAGCGGTAGTGGTCATAGCGCTGGCGGCAGTGATCGGCATCCTGATCCACCGCTGACCCTCAGCCGTAGAGCGTCTTCTCCGCGATCTTCCGTGCACGCCGCGTCACCTTCAGGAACTCTTCTTCAGCTTCTTGCCGCGGCGCGTCGGTAAAACCCAGCGCGATACCGAGAGCCTCCAGCTCTTCGGGTTTAGTCGGCAAGACGTCGACAGGCTTCCCTGCCATGAAGAACAATCGATTCCGTGCTCGTGCAAGGAAGGCATATGCCTCGAGCAACCACTGAGCCTCCTCGTCGGTAAGCAACTCGGCGAGTCGGGCAGCCTCGACTGACTCGCGCGTGGATGTCGACGTGAGGTCGGATATGGCGTGCCCAAATCGCAGCTGCAGAATCTGAGCGGTGAACTCGACGTCGGACATGCCGCCGGGACCGAGCTTGATGTGGCGACGGGGATCCGAGCCGCGGGGAATGCGCTCCTTCTCCATCCGGGCCTTCAGGTGGCGGATCTCGGCAAGCGCCTTATCCGACACGGCATTGGCATAGATGCGTTCACGCGCGTGCGCGATGAAGCGTTCTCCGAGACCGCTGTCACCGGCAACAACGCGGGCCTTCGTGAGCGATTGGAACTCCCACGTTTTCGCCCACCGATCCCAGTACTCGGCGAACGACTCGATGCTGCGGACGAGAGGGCCCGATTTGCCTTCGGGGCGCAACGCTGCATCGATGCGGAAGGCCTGGCCCTCGGGAGTCACTTCTCCGATCGCCTTCATCAGCTCTTCGGCGTGGCGTTCGGTGCGCTGGGGATCGCCACTGCCCACGAACATCACGTCGATGTCCGATGCGTAGTTGAGCTCGCGCCCCCCAAGCTTCCCCATCCCAATGATCGCCAAGCCGGAGTCGGACGGCAGCGCAGCATCTACGCACGCGTCGGCGAGATCGGAAAGTGATCGGCCGACTTCATCGATGCGAGCTGAGGCTCCGATATCCGAAAGCGCGATCCGCAACAGCTCCTTGCGCTTGAAGCGACGCAAACCGTCCAGTCGGTCTTCGGGAGCTCGCCATTCGAGCGACGCGTGAGCCTCGTGGATCAACCGATCGCGATCTTTCGGCCCTCCCGGGCCATGCGGATCGGCGATCGTTCCGATCTCTTCAGGGACATGGATCAAGACTTGCCCGAGCAGCTTGCCGCTACCGAGGACCTGCGCGAGGAACGCGACGCCGGGAGGGTTGTCGCGCAGCGCTCCCAGTATGTCGACGCGAGTTTCCAGCGATTCCCCTAGCAGCAGGAACTGGAACAGTCCCTCATCGGGCAATGGCGTGGTCGCGAGGAACTTCAGAACCGCGGGCGTCAACACACGGAATAGGCGGGCGCGTCGCGACGTCCCCGAGACCAGGCCGCCGAGGGTCCTCGCGGCTCGCTCGACATCTCTGAACCCCAAAACGCGAAGCCGGTCCTTGAGTGCTTCGGCAGACAACCTAGGTCCGCCTGGCTCCGCCAGCGATTCGATCATCGGTCGGTAGAACAACTTCTCGAAACGACTTCTCACGTCAGAGAGAACGGATTGATGTGACGCATAAAAGCGAGCCGCTGCACTCTCTGACGGTGTGTCGTGGAAGCCCATGACGCGTGCGAGACGTGACAGGCTCTCTTCATCGGAGGGCAGGTGTCTCACACGACGCTCTTGCCACAGCTGCAATCGATGCTCGACTGCGCGTAGCCACCGATAAGCCACCGCGAGACCGGCACCGTCATCTTCGGCGATATAGCCGCCGTCGACGAGCGCCTTCAACGCGTCGAGGGTGCGACCGCTCGTGACAGATCCATCCGCGCCGCCATGAACGAGTTGCAACAGCTGGACCGCGAATTCGATATCGCGGATCCCCCCGGGGCCGAGCTTGACATCTTCGGCTTCAGCCGTGCGTCCGCGACGCGACGTCCTCTGCGCGTGCTCTTCAACGCGTTGTTTCATTCTTCTGATCTCGCCGACCCTTATCGGATCGACCTGTGCGGGGAAAACGAACGCGCGCGTCTCGCCGACGAACCTGATGCCTAACCTCGTGTCGCCCGCAGCGGCACGGGCTTTGATCAACGCTTGGAACTCCCAAGGCTTAGCCCACTTGCGGTAGTACTGAAGGAATCCCTCACGCGAGCGGACGAGCGGACCGTTGCGACCCTCCGGCCGCAGGTTCGTGTCGATGATGTACGGCTGGCCTTCAGGCGCGAACTCTCCGAGGGATCGCAACACAGCCGACGCTGCCTTCGTCGCTTCAGTGGTGTCGCTGTCCGACATGAACAAGATGTCGATGTCGGAGACGTAGTTGAGCTCGCGCCCGCCGAGCTTTCCCATCGCGATCACTGCCAGACCCACCGACTGTCCGTCACTGTCGTCGCACGCAACGGCAAGGCACGCATCGGCGAGGTCGGCAAGGGCCTCCGTCACTTGCTCCACCGTTGCTTCCCCCGCGAGGTCGCGCGCCGCGATCTGCAAGAGGCGGCGTCGCTTGGCGCGCCTCACGCCGGCCATGCCCTCCTCGGCGTGGGCAGATCGCATCGCGCGCATGTAGCCATCTCTGTCGGGGAGCGCGCCGTCGGAGAGGGCCAGCCCGCGTGCCGCGGGGTCGGACGTGAAGAGCTCAAACAGCGTTTTGCTCGCGGCGTGAAGAGCGATCGATCGTGGATGTCCCATTACGTCCTGGTCCGTCATGGAACCCCCGGGGGAGGCGGGCTTCGCCACGAGCCACGATCCTCCTGCTTGGCTCGCCAACAAAAAAAGGGGGGTCCTTTTTTGGCTCTGGCGCACCTCTTAGCCGAGCCGTGTCGGCTACCGTGCGATACCAACGCACCCCAAGCACGAGGTGCCGGCCCCCCTCCACTGGGGCCACCGGATAGCGGTTCGTCCCCGAAGTCGCGGGCTACAGAAGCGGGACGCAACCGGCCGTTAGCAGGACCCGGCGAGGGCTTCCCCGTTGCGTCTCCCTCGCGCCGCCGAAGGCGGCCACAACCGGGCGGGTCCTCAAAACAGGGAGGTGAGAATGACCGGTAGACCTTCACGCGTACCGGCAGTCCTCTTCAGATGCACGGCGAGCCTCGCGCTCGTCACGATCCTCGTAGTCGCCTCGTCCACGGCCGCATCGGCCGGTATCGACAGGCGACCCAGTTCTTCCAACGCTCCCGGCCACGAGCGCAAAGTGGTCATCCAGCGAGCTAAATCTCAGAGAGGTGCCCCCTACCGTTCCGGAGGGACCTCGCCATCCGGTTTCGACTGCTCCGGCTTCACCCACTGGATCTTCGAAGGTCACGGCGCCAACCTGCCACACTCGGCCGCCGCTCAGTACAACCTCGGAACAAGACCGGGTTACAAGCGGGTGTGGAGCAAGAGCCACCTCAAGAAGGGCGATCTCGTCTTCTTCAACACGAACGGGTACAGCGTGAGTCACGCCGGCATGTACATCGGCGGTGGCCGCTTCATCTCCGCCTCTTCGCATGGCGTACGCGTCGATTCCATCTACGACCCCTATTACTGGGGTCATCGCTACGTCGGAGCGACACGTCTGCCGGTCTTCATCCACGGCGAGGGGCATGGCGGGGACCATAGTCATCACGCCCATCACCGCAAGGCGCATCCGTCGTGGCACAGAGGCAAGCACGGGTGGTAGCGAATCGATGAACGCTTACAGGATCGGCAGGTAGCGAGAGACCTCGTACGGCGAGACGTACGACTTGTACTCATCCCACTCACTTCGTTTG
>JALZGD010000096.1:0-3606 GCA_030861205.1 Actinomycetota bacterium | reverse complement strand
CACCGAGCGTCTCGGCAACGAGCTCCGAGGTCTCCATCTCACGTAACGCTTCATAAAGATCATCGGGAAGCCGGGCGATCCCACGCGCGCGTCGTTCCTGCTCGGTCATCTCGTAGATGTTGTCGGTTGCCTCTGTCGGGAGCTCATATGCCTCGTCTATTCCTTTGAGGCCGGCTGACAGCATCACGGAGAAGGCAAGATAGGGATTGCAGGCCGGATCAGGCGAGCGCAGTTCGATGCGAGTCGATTGGTCCTTGCGCGGCTTGTACATAGGCACCCTGATCAGCGCGGAGCGATTGTGCCGCCCCCAGCACACGTACACCGGGGCCTCCGTGACCGGATAACCCTGTTCGCTTACCAACCGTTTGTAGGAGTTCACCCACTGGTTCGTTATCGCAGTGATCTCACGAGCATGCACGAGCACTCCCGCGATGAAAGCCTTGGCGACCTTCGACAAGTGGTACTCGTCCGAGCTGTCGTGAAACGCGTTCTGGTCGCCTTCGAATAAGGACAGATGCGTGTGCATCCCGGACCCGGGCATCTCGGTCGATGGCTTCGGCATGAAAGTGGCGTACATGTCGCGGTGCGCAGCCATCTCCTTGATGACGAGCCGCGAAGTCATCACGGAATCGGCCATCGTGAGCGCGTCGGCGTGCCGAAGATCGATCTCGTGCTGGGACGGAGCTACCTCGTGATGCGAGAACTCGACCGGTATGCCGAGCCGCTCGAGCACAGAGATCGCATCTCGTCTCAAGTCCTGCGCGGCGTCGAGCGGCGTCAGATCGAAGTAACCGCCTGCGTCGAGAGGCGAGGGATCATCGAGGCTGCGGAACAGGAAGAACTCCATCTCGGGATGGACGTAGAACGTGAAGCCACGCTCTGCCGCGCGCTCAAGATTGCGACGAAGCACGAACCTTGGATCGCCCCAGAACGGTTGGCCGTCCGGCGAATAGATGTCGCAGAACATGCGAGCGACGCCCCCCTGGGTGGGGTCACCGACGGACGGCATGATCTGAAACGTCCCCGCATCCGGTCGCGCCAGCATGTCTGACTCCTGCACGCGCGCGAACCCTTCGATCGCCGAACCGTCGAAGCCGATGCCCTCATCGAACGCCTGCTCGAGCTCTTCGGTCGTCACGGCGAAGGATTTCAGGAATCCGAGAACATCGGTGAACCACAACCACACGAGGCGGATGCCTCGCTCCTCGACTGTGCGCAACACGTAATCCTGTTGTCGTTCCATGCCACGAGCGTAAGTCCAGGTTGTTTCGGCCCTGTTACGTGAGGCCGACTACTCTTGAAGCGTGATACGGGTAGCGCTCGCGCAGCTGAACCTGGTGGTCGGCGATGTCGCGGAAAATGCGGAGAAGATCGAGGCAGCGATCGAACGGGGGCGAGCGGAAGGCGCCCAGATCGTCTGCACTCCCGAGCTCGGGATAACGGGCTACCCGCCCGAAGATCTCGTCTTGAAGAAGTCATTCGTTGACGCAAGCCGCGCCGGGGCGAAGGCGGCGTCCAAGAAGGTCGCGGACGTCGTCGGGGTCGTCGGATTCGTTGATCACGACGGAGACGCGATCTTCAACGCGGCCGCGGTCTGCACGAAGAACGACGTCATGGCCGTCTACCGCAAGCACCTGTTGCCGAACTACGGAGTGTTCGACGAACAGCGCTACTTCACGCCGGGCGATCGTCACTACCTATTCGACACCTCTGCCGGCGTCATAGGGGTGTGCGTATGCGAAGACGCGTGGTTCGATCCCGGCCCGCTCATCTCGCAAGGTGACGCAGGTGCGCAGATGGTTCTGAACATCAATGCGTCGCCGTTCCACAAAGGCAAGCTCGCGGAAAGAACCGAGATGCTGTGCGCGCGAGCTCGACGGGCGCGGACCTCGATCGTCTACGTCAACATGGTCGGCGGCCAGGACGAGCTCGTTTTCGACGGCGGATCTTTGGCTATCGATCCCGCCGGGAATGTCATCGCGCGCCTTCCCCAGTTCGAAGAGGCGTTCGCAGTCGTCGACGTCCCGCTCGGTGAGGCGCGACCGGTGGGCGGCCCGAACGTGACTCGAGTGGCGCTGGATCTTCCCGAGGCCGGCGGCCAGGCGAGCGCACCGATGGCAGAAGAGCTGGGGGCCGAGGCCGAGATCTACTCGGCTCTCGTTACTGCACTACGCGACTACGTGTCCAAGAACGGTTTCGACAAGGTCGTGCTCGGGCTGTCGGGGGGGATCGATTCGACTCTCGTAGCGACGATAGCTGTCGATGCGTTGGGTCCTCAGCGCGTGTTGGGTCTAGCGATGCCGAGCGAGTTCTCGTCGTCACATTCCGTCGAAGATGCAAAGCGGCTGTCGGCGAATCTCGGTATCGAGATGCTCGAGCTCTCGATCGCCGACATCTACCACTCCTACCTCGACACCCTTTCGAACGCGTTCGGCCACGCCGACATGGGGCTCGCCGAAGAGAACTTGCAGGCGCGCGCCCGTGGCAACCTCGTCATGGCGGTGTCGAACCGTTACGGACATCTCGTGCTCGCCACGGGCAACAAGTCGGAGATGGCGTGCGGATACGCAACGCTCTACGGCGATATGGCGGGCGGATTCGCGCTCTTGAAAGATGTCTTCAAGACGGAGGTCTACGCGCTGAGCAAATACCGAAACTCGATCGGCAACGTGATTCCGGAGAACGTGCTCACGAAGCCTCCGTCTGCAGAGCTCCGCCCCGATCAAAGGGATTCGGATTCCCTGCCCCCGTACGACGAGCTCGACCCGATCCTCGAGGCGTACATCGAGCACGACGCCGGCATCGACGATCTGGTGTCGGCAGGCCACGATCGCGCGGTCGTCGAGAAGGTCATCGCTCTGGTCGATCGAGCCGAGTACAAGAGACGCCAAGCACCGCCCGGGCCGAAGGTGACGACGAAGGCGTTCGGGCGGGATCGCCGCCTGCCGATAACAAACAGATGGCGCGAAGGACAGCCCGGCGCTCTTCCGGCGAAAGTTACGGGACAGAGCTCCGAGTAGCCACGAGCCAACCTCTAGGCCACAATCTCTGTGATGGCATGGACCGCGTTGCTCTTATCCGACCAGGTCGAAGACGTCAGAGACCTTCTTCGGGCCTTCCCCGTCGCCCCCTACCGCGTCGAGTCGGCGCCGCTGAAGACGACGCGGTCCGAAGACCTGATCGCCACACACCCCGAGCTCCTTCTGATCGACGCGACGGGTGACGTCGCGACTGCCGAGGACGCGACTCGTCGTTTGGCGCTCGCGTGGGAAACCGGACTTCCGCCGATCCTGGTTGTCGTCAGCGAGGACACGATCGGCAGGTTCCGCTTCGAAGCCGGAGCAGACGACTTCATCCTGTCGTCGGCTTCGACCGGCGAGATCGCGGTGAGGCTGTCGCTCCTCGCACAACGCTCGGGCCGTGGAGACGAAGCAACCGTTCTGAAGATCGGCGATCTCACGATCAACCCAGACAACTACCAGGTCTATCTACGCGGGAGCCCACTCGATCTGACCTACAAAGAGTTCGAGCTGCTGAAGTTCCTGGCCCAGCACCCGGGCCGGGTGTTCACCCGCGACCAGCTGCTGCGCGAGGTGTGGGGTTACG
>JALZGD010000290.1:851-2863 GCA_030861205.1 Actinomycetota bacterium | reverse complement strand
GCCAACCGGGCCCTTCGTCGTGAAGGCTTTCGACTATCGACGGTGCCAGTAGTAGCCGCCGTACCAGAAGCGGCAGGTCCGCCAGTAGGTGATGTAGCTGTGTCCGGCGACGTCCTCGCCCTCTTTCGCCTCGCCCTCTTGGTCGGCGAGGTCGGTGGGGGCCTGCACCAGCCCCGCGGACTCGAGAGTGCCCTGGGCGTCCTCGAGTAGGTGGCCCAAGAAGTCCGGATCCTCCTGGATCTTCGCAACTACCTTGTCGTTGAATTCCTTCTGCTCATCTGCCATTTCGCTTCTCCCTTTTCAAGTGGTCGACTGCGCTTTGTTCGGTACTGCCGGGGGTCCTGCTGGTGATGCGAATCCTGCGCTTGCCTGCCATCTTGTCTCCCTCTCCTTGCTCGCTCCTCTCGCTCGGCGTCCCTTCGCACACACAGGAGACCGCGGAACGGTTACCGGCAGCAGTCGGGCACGCGACAGCGCGCCTATCGGCTTCGCTACAGCAGTAGCGGTTATCGACCGATTTGGAGGGCGCTGCCCGAAAGATCTAGCGGAGCGAGATACCGCCGATCTTTGCAACGACCCCGAAATCGCCGACCGGCTTGTCGGCGCCGGGC
Organism: Actinomycetota bacterium; assembly: GCA_030861205.1. Classification (GTDB taxonomy): domain Bacteria; phylum Actinomycetota; class CADDZG01; order CADDZG01; family WHSQ01; genus JALZGD01. Next base: position 2,252 of record JALZGD010000290.1, on the reverse strand, counting down.
TTCGTGCAGTCGCCGGTGCAAGCGTCGACGAACGACGCCCACGGCGTCCCATCCGGAGCGACAGTGACGTCGATGAAGTCGAGGATCGAGCCGCACCGGCCGGGCCCGCAATGGCCACGGAAGATGGGATCGCTCTTGGGATTCACGATGGTCGAGTAGAAGAGCGGTTTCGTACCGAGCGCGGTCGTCGATGTCGTCACGTAGCCGTTCCACGTCACATCCGCGTAGCTCGCACTGAACGGCGCGCCGGGAGAGTTCTCGCTGCCCACGAACGCGATCGCGATCTTGCCCGGACTGCCTACAGCGATCGAAGGCAGGTCCGACTCCTTCAAACCCGGTGGACCGATCCGCAGCGGCTTGCCCCACGTCTTTCCCTCGTCGTGGCTGACAACGAGATAGGGGAGCCTGTCCTTGTCGGCGATGAAAACGTAATAGACGTTGCCCTTCGAATCGACCGCGACCGCAGGATCGGGCCCGGTCACGTGCTTCATCTTGCCCCCGGTGACATCTATCTGAGCCCACGTCGCGCCTTCGTCGTGACTTATCGCTAGCTCTGGCTGACCACATTGATTGCGTGGCAGATAGATAGTCCCGTCGGCCCCCGCCACCCCGTGCCCGGTCAGCCCGTTGTTGCAGAACGTGGTTCCTTTGAACGCGACGAATGCAGGCGTTCCCGTGCGCACCCACGTTGTCCCGCCGTCGAGCGACTTTGCGCACGACGCGGTGATCGTGTCGTTGTAGCAGTAGTAGACGAGGTTGGGATAGCCGACCGGCGTCGAACCGACCGCCGGGCCCGAGAACAGAGTCTGGTGGTCCGTGATCGGCTCGTCACACGCGATCGGGTTGGTCATCCACGTCGCACCTTCGTCATCGCTATAGGACGCAATAGCGCACGCGGCCGTTGCGTCGATAGTGAACACGCGATGCGCTCCCGCGAGGTTGTCGACGAAGACGTACGGATCGAGCGTCGTCGGGTGCGTCTTCTGGGGGCCGACCGCAGGGTTCGTTGCGACCCAGCTCTTGCCCCCGTCGGACGACCGCAGCACGTCGATCTGCGATGGGATCGGTTGCGACGTGACGTCTTCTGCGGTGACGAAGACGTCACCCTTCTTATCGACACCGATCGTCGGCTCTCCGGAATGGAACTTCGTCTCGTACAGCGTCGGCGACGGATCCATGGACGAGCTCGCCCGCGTCCCGCCTGCGAAGTACGCCACTGAGTTACGCGTGGCAGGGCCGCCGTCGGCAGTCGCGCCAAGAGCGACGCCGCCGATCGTCGCGACGAGACCGAACGCGAGAACGGCGGAGATCCGTGCCCGGAGCTTCACCCGTCGTGACGACACCATCGACTGATCGGCCTACGGCGAGCAGGTCGCGCCGGACGCCGGAACGCAGTTGAAC
>JALZGD010000290.1:0-841 GCA_030861205.1 Actinomycetota bacterium | reverse complement strand
TCACATGCGACGGTGCGTCTGTTCCGTCGTAGAAGACACGACCGAGTCCCGGCGAGTCAGTTCCCAGAGACGGGGAAGGGGAGATCTGGATCATGAGGGAGTGGTCGACCTTCAGGCTGGTGTTGGGAACTTCGACCTTTATCTCGTTCTGACCGGCGGGCAAAGAAACGGTCTTCTTTGCGGCCGGCTCCGGATACGTGCTCGTGCACATCAGCTGGTCGACGTCGGGCCACACGCGGATATCCACGTCGTGAGGCAGTGCCGCCGCTGTGAAGGTCACGTCGAGGTTGCCGACGATCGTCCCCGACACCTGCCCGACCCACACGACGAATCCGCGGTTGCCGGCACAGTTCGTGTCGGCCCATCCGAGGTTCTTCGACTTGGCTCGCGAGTCCGTGGGTGCTTTCGTGTCCATCGCCATAAACGTGTTGTCGACGACGCCGGTGAACTGCTCGACTTCGCCGATCGGATAGGCGCCGTGGAAATAGAGGGTCGTTGCTACCGGGCGCGCCTTGGCTTTGTGGGCAAACGCTGCGCCGGGCGCTATCGCGCCGACGACCAATCCGATCGCGATCGCTGCGACTAAGGTCCTCTTCACGGGGTGTCCTTTCGTGGCGAGATTCTGAGGTGAGATTCGCCGGGAGCCCCGCCATCCCTGGTCGCTTCGTTTGGCGGCGTGACGCCGTGGCGCTAGTCCGCCACCAGCGTGCCGGGCGTTGTCGCCTCGCGGCGCCGTCATTTGGGTGGCCGCACAAGCTAGGCGTGGGTCGCCGTGGTCTAGTTGGCTGATGCTGTCCGCGGCGCTGTGGGGGTTCGTCGGCGGGGCCGCGCTGTTGTTAGG
>JALZGD010000009.1:8001-20171 GCA_030861205.1 Actinomycetota bacterium | reverse complement strand
GCATCATCCCCGCCGCGAAGCTTCCCGGATGGATAAGCCCGCTGCGGGCGGTGCTGCCCTCTACCTACGCCGTCGACGCGCTGAAGCCAGGGTTCATCGGAACGTTTTCCGGGGGCCAGCTGTGGGATCTATTGATCCTTGCCGCGTTCGGCATCGCCTCGTTCTGGTTGTTAAGCGGCCCGCTATGGCCCTCTGGCGATTAGTAGGATTCCCGCCGATGCCACAAGCAACCGTGAAGTCATACGACTCGTTGACTCGCACCGGCACCCTTATTGCCGACGACGGCGACACGACCTACACGATCGATCCCGAAGCGATGGATTCGGGGATGTTTCGGTTCCTTCGCCCCGGACAGCGGGTCACGTTCGATGTGGTCGACCAGGACCCCGGCCAGATCCGCAATCTCCGCATCGGGCTCGCGTAACTACAGTCAAAGCTCCATCGTCAGGGCCGCCGGCTCCTCTAATGTGAGGGCATGCCTGGGCTCTATCGGGACGAAGGGATCGTCCTCAAGACGATCAAGCTTGGTGAGGCCGATCGGATCATCACGCTCTTCACGCGCCAGTCGGGCAAGGTACGCGCGGTAGCGAAAGGGATACGCAAGACCAAGAGCCGTTTCGGGGCGCGGCTCGAGCCGTTCACGCAGGTGAGACTGATGATCTATCGAGGGCGAAATCTCGACACCATCACGTCGGCAGACATCATGACGTCGTTCGATGAGTTGCGACGCGGATACGCGCCGCTGACGGCTGCAACCGCGATGGTCGATGCCGTCGAGAAAATCACACCCGATCGCGAAACCGCATATTCGACGTACGCGCTGTTGTTGTCCGGCCTACACGCGTTGACACAGACCGACCCAGCGTCGATCGTCCCGGCGTTCCTCGTGAAGCTGTTGTCACTGTCGGGATACCACCCACAGCTGACCGAATGCGCCGGCTGCGAACGATCTGGAATCGAGCTGGTGGGCTTCAGCGCGGCGCTGGGTGGCGCAGTTTGTGAAGACTGCTGGCGTGAGGACCGTGACTCGGTGTCGATGTCTGCACACCACATCGCAGCGCTGGCCCGCTTGCTCTCGAGTGATTTCGGAGAAGTTGTCGAACCGAACACGACCGCAGAGCTGACGCTCGCCTTGCGTCGGTACGCCGAATATCACCTCGAGCGACCTCTGCGCAGCCTCTATTCACTGGTCTGATGACCGCTCCGGATCTCGACTCAGATGGGCCTTTGCAGGACGTACCTCGTCACGTCGCCATCATCATGGATGGGAACGGGCGCTGGGCCGAGCAACGCGGCCTCGATCGGAGCAAGGGACACGAAGCGGGGGAGCGCGCGCTGTGGGACGTCGTTCTCGGAGCGCTCGTTGCCGGCGTCCGATATCTGAGCGTCTTTGCGTTTTCGACCGAGAACTGGAACCGACCGGAAGGCGAGGTGGACTTCCTGCTCGGGTTCAATCGCAGATTGCTGCACGAGCGACGCGACGGCCTGAACGAGCGGGGTGTGAAGATCCGGATGATCGGACGGAACGAACCGGTTCCTGATGACGTGCTCCAAGAGTTCCGTGACGCCGAGAACCTGACGGCTTCCAACGAAAAGCTCGACCTCTTGGTCTGTTTCAACTACGGGGGACGAGCCGAGATCGAGGACGCTTCCGCGAAGGGGCCGATCGCGGAGAACCTCTACGCTCCCGACGCTCCCGATGTCGATCTGTTGATCCGGACCTCTGGGGAGAAGCGCCTCTCCAACTTCCTGCTGTGGCAATCCGCTTACGCAGAACTCTACTTCACGGACATCCTGTGGCCGGACTTCGACAGGCACGCGCTGTTCGATGCCCTGCACGAGTACTCCGCTCGCCACCGGCGCTTCGGCGCGCTGTAACTCGCTCGCAGCTAAGTCGAAGCGTCCGAGCGCGCGCCGGGGCCGATGGCAGACGCAAGCACCGCGGAGTTCGGCAGTGACACCGGCCCCCGTTCCACGACGATGGTCACGTAGAACATGCTCATGTTGGTGATGACGCCCTCGTATTCGCCGACGGTAGAACGCAGGAACACGCGCTCGCCGATCGTGAACGGTCGCACGACCAGAAGAACTATCCCGGCAAAGAAGTTGCCGAGGGTTTGTTGTGCCGCGATACCGATCACCACTCCGGTCAGCGCGCCACCCAACAGGAGGCCCGTCAGCGGCTGATGCAGAGCGGCAAGCAGGCAGAGCAGGATGATGATGTAACCGACGATCGATATGACGAACGAGACGGGGGTGCCCCGAGCCGCGTCGTCGGCATCTTGCAGCGCCACTTTGGCGGCAGACGCGGCGGAGCGAACGGCGTAGATCCCTGCCCCCAATAGGACGACGGCTCCGCAGATCGCCAAGAGCCTTTCGGTTGTAGTCGCGACGTCTTTGTTCGGGCCGTGGCCGACCTGTTCGAGCTGGCCGAACTTCGTGGCAAGCACCAAGCCGGTGATCGCCACGAGAGCAGCAACCGCGGCCCGGATGGCGATCGGCCGGGCACGGCGGATCGGCAGGGTATCCATGACCGGCGAGGCTATGCCACGCTTCCCCGCGGCCTCAACCGCTATCCGTAGGGCTTCGCGGCCGCCGCGGCGGCGCAGGAAAAACGACGTTTCGGGCGAATCATTGCCTCGTACCTACGTCGCAGCGAGTGGAGGAACAATGCGGATCGCGGTTCGCACGATCGTCGCGCTCGCGCTGTCGTCTGCGCTCACTGCCACTCTCCTCGCGCCTACTCCCGTTAGCAATGCAGCCGCGAACAAAGGTGGCCTCCACTTCTCCAAGCCGGTCGCGCTCGACTCGTTTGCGCCGTTACGCAGTGTCGTCGGGACGGTGTACTCAGAGCAGAACGGCCAAGACCCTCCGAGCCACGAGTGGGCGGGAGAGCCTTCCATCGAGGTCGATTCGAAAGGGACGATCTTCATCTCCGGTGTGTGTTGCGTCGTATCCGCCTCGCCCGTGTGGTATTCGACGGACGGCGGCAAGACCTTCAAAGAGATGGAGTCGCCCGGCCACGTCCGCGAGTACGGCGTGGGCGCCGAGGGCGACATCGCTTATGACGACTCCGGTCACGTCTGGTTCATCGACTCGATCTACCCTCCGTCACTGGTGGAGACGCAGTGGTCCGACCACGGCGCGACGTGGGACCGCACGACCCACACTCATGGGGTCGTGCCCGCGTTGAACGACCGACCATGGACGGCGTGGACGAAGAAAGGGATCTACCTCTACGTCAATTACGGATACTGGGTGATGGTTTACAAGTCCACCGACGACGGGCTGACGTGGACGAGCCCGGGCCCGATGGAATGGAAGGGAAGCTTCGACACTCATCCCTACTGGCCGGGGCACATCGCGGCGAACCGTAAGACCGGCGAGGTATGGATCGTCGGCAACAACTCCGTGGGCGGGCCCGATCAAGAGCTGATCTCTGGTGTGTCGGAGGACGGCCAGTCGTTCAAAGAGATCCCGGTTACGAGACCGGAACGAAAAGGCGGCTTCACGGGACAGTTCGTCGGTTCGAGCGCGATCGACGACGCAGGGAACGTGTACACGACGTGGGGTGCCTACGACACCAGGGGCTGCAGCGTCTACTACGGTTACTACAGCGTCCAGGACAAGCAGTGGCATCAGAACAAAGTGCCTACCGGCCCCGGGTGTGCGACGTTCCCATGGATCAAGGCCGGCGCGGACGGCAAGGTCGCGCTTGTTTGGTACCAGACCGACTATGACGACGAGATCTCGTCAGTCAACACCAACAACCAATACCAGGACGCGGTGCCGGACACGGCCGAGTGGTACGTGCACGTTGCCGCGATCTCGAACGCACGCAGCGCAGATCCGAGCTACACGATGGGTGAAGTCCCAACGAGCGGGCCGATCCTGGTCGGCCCTCTCACTCGCGAGCTGTGGGACTTCTTCCAGGTGGCGATCGACCCGCAGGGCCACATCGACATCGCGTTCGCCAAGAAGTTCAGCGACGGCAAGCCGGATTCCGGTCCACAGACGTGGTTCGTCAAGACGACAAGCGGCCCGCGGCTTCGGTAACTGTTCACGACCAAGAGAACTGGTGCACTAGGCTCGGATCGTCGCCTCGCGGCCTCTGTCATTGGTCGCTGAACGCGGGAAGAGACGACAGGGAAGAGGGGGAGTCGAGCAATGAAGGTCACTCGAGAGCTGGCTTTGGTTGGCGCGATCGCGGTCGCCGCGACGATGGCCTCAACGGTCCCCAGCCAGGCGGGGCTGGGCATCGCGCACTCACACCACGCGCGTGTCGCTGCATCGAAGGGCGCGATCAAGTTTGCGTATCCAAGTGTGGTCGACGTCCAACGCCTCGGAGCCGAGCCAGAGCTCAAGATCGACAGTAAGAACAATGTCTACGTGACCGCCCCCATCGGCGTCCAGTACGCAACGTCATTCTTGTGGAAGTCGGAAGACCATGGCCTGAGTTACGACCTACTGCGCGCGTTCCCACCTCTGCAGAGGCCGAACCCAAGCGGCGCATCGGGCGACGCAACGATCGCAGTCGTGCCTCCGGCCCCCGGCTCCAAGGAGGACGCCATCCTGTGGTCGGACCTCGTCAATCTGACCGGCTTGCAAAACGTCGCGTCGTTCGACGGGGGGAATACATTCCCGCCCGATTACTGGAACGAATACGCGACGAGGCCAGGTGCCGACCGCCAGTGGGTTGCGGGAATGAACATCCCCGGTCAGAAGACTGCCCGCATCTATCAGTGGTACGACAACCTCGACGTGAATGGCGATTCCGTCATCTACACGGACGACTACGGGAAGACATGGCAGGACGGCCAGCTCGGTATCGTGTCGGGCCCGAACCCAGGGAACATGGCTGTCGACCCCAAGCATCAACGCGTCTACGTGACGTGGGGCGACGGCTCCGCGGTCCATGTCGCGGGAGCGGGGGCGGATGCGAAGAACTTCAAGGACGTAACGGTCGCGACGGGGGCCGGCGAGGTCTCGACCTTGTTCACCGTTGTCGCAGTAGACACCGCCGGCAATCCCTACGTCGTGTGGGCCCAGACCGGTGGCGATCGTGGTGTCTACCTGTCGGCGTCCAAGGATCAAGGTGCGACGTGGTCGGCGCCGGTGCACGTGAACACCCCCGACTTGAAGGACAACATCTTCCCGTGGGTCTCTGCGGGAGACCCAGGCCGCGTGTGGGTCACCTGGTACGGCACGCACAACGACAAGGCTGCTCCGGACGATCGGGGGCCGTGGAACGTTTACGCGGCACAGAGCCTCGATGCGCTCGACGGTTCGAGCTCGTCGTGGCGCGTGGTTCAGGTGACCGCCCACCCGAACCACGACAACGAGGTCTGCCTTAGTGGCATCGCCTGCACTGCGGGTCAAGGCGAAGACCGCAACATGTTGGACGACTTCAGTTCCGCGATCGACACGCGCGGGATGTTGCACATCGCGTACAACGACACCAACAACCAGCTGACGGCGAGCACGGCCGATCCCGACGCGAGTGGCGCCTTCATCATGCATTCGGTGCAGACGACCGGGCCGAGCCTTTACAAGAAGGTCGGCGTCGTTAAACGGCATCTTGCAAAGCCGAGGATCGTGAGAGCGGCCTACAAGAAAGGTCGACTGACGGCATCCGGCAAATTCCGCCTGCCGGCAAAGAACTGGTCGCGTGACAAGAAGAACGACTCGCCCGATCCGCGGCACGGCCCAACCTGCCCGTGCAAGAGCGACCCGACGCTCGACGTAACTAAAACGTGGTTCACCTATCCGAAGAAAGGTGCAGACAAGGGATCGTTGGTCGCGCATCTTCAGGTGAACAACCTGCCTCCGGAGGGACAGAACGCAGGGCAGACCCACGTCTATCAGGTGGAGTTCTGGCACGATGCAAGCGTGTACTTCGCGCTGTTGCAGGAACCCGGTGGAACGGGTCGCGCGTATGCGGGAGCTCCCGGGTTCGTTCCGAGTCAGTCCGGCATCGCCAAGATTGCGACGTACGAAGAGGACCCATCTCGAACGAAGGAGATCACCTACAAATACGTTGCGAGCAAGAAGGGGAAGGGTCAGAACGCCAAGCTGAAGCCCGGGCGTATCGACCTCGTGATCCCCCCGGACGCCGTTGGCGCTCCAAAGGTGGGCGATGAGCTCTATCAAGTGACCGGCCTCGTCCAGACGCTCGACGGTCCGATAGGCCCGGACTCGCTGATGGCTGAACGGGACGAGGCGCCCGCGTTCTCGTGGAATGTCGGTGCCCGCCGTCGACCCGTAGGCAAGGTTCAGGTGTCGATAGACGACCCGAAGTTCTCGCACCCCATCACTGCCAAGTTGCGCGGGTACCCGCATCCGCGTTGGGGGCTGAGCCTCGAGCGCGCCTTAACGCACGGTAAACACGTCATATATGTGCGGACGTTCGCGAAGGGTGCCCGTTCGCGCTCGGTGAAGGTGACGTTCAAGGCTTAGTTCTCGCGAGAACATCGGGCAATCCGGTGGGCCGGAGGTCCGAACGCGGCCGAATATCATCCGCACATGCCGGCTGCGACCATCGATGCGATCGTCAACCTCTGCAAGCGGCGAGGGATCGCGTTCCCTTCGAGCGAGATCTACGGCGGCCTGCGCTCGGCTTATGACTGGGGCCCCCTTGGTATCGAACTGAAGCGCAACGTCAAGCGGCAATGGTGGCAGTCGGTGGTTCACGGCCGAGGGGACGTTGTCGGCTTGGAGAGCTCCATCTTGATGTCGCCGAAGGTCTGGGAGGCCTCGGGCCATGTCGCTACGTTCACCGACCCGCTCGTTGAGTGCACGAACTGTCACCATCGCTTCCGCGCGGATCACATCGATCTCTCGAAGAAATGTCCCGATTGCGGGCAAGAACCCGGATGGACCGAGCCACGCGACTTCAACCTGATGTTCAAAACACATATGGGCCCGGTCGAGGACTCGTCGAACGCGGTCTACTTGAGACCGGAAACGGCACAGGGGATGTTCGTCGACTTCGGCACCGTTCAGCAAACGTCCCGCAAGAAGATCCCGTTTGGGATCGCGCAACAGGGGAAGTCGTTTAGGAACGAGATCACTCCCCGAAACTTCGTCTTCCGGACAAGAGAGTTCGAACAGATGGAGATGGAGTTCTTCGTGAAGCCCGGCACCGATGAGGAGTGGCACGACTACTGGATCGAACAACGGATGGATTGGTTCTTAGACCTGGGTATCGATAAGGAGAATCTACGGTTGCGCGAGCATGAAGCCGACGAGCTGTCTCATTACGCGAAACGAACACTTGATATCGAGTACAAGTTCCCCGAGCCGATGGGGTGGTCTGAGCTAGAGGGGATCGCGAACCGGACCGATTTCGACTTGAAGGCTCATTCAGAGGCGTCGGGCCAAGAACTCAGCTACTTCGATGCCGAGACCGAAGAACGGTACGTTCCATATGTGATCGAGCCGGCGGTCGGGGTCGAAAGATCGGTGATGGCTTTCCTCATCGACGCATACACCGAGGAAGAAGCACGCACCGCCTCCGGCGGCAGCGAGAAGAGAACGCTACTTAAGCTCGATCCTCGGCTGGCCCCCTACAAGGTCGCGGTGCTCCCGCTGTCGAAGCACGCCGACCTGACGCCGGTAGCTGAAAAAGTCGCCGATTCGATCAGGAGGGGATTCGTGACGGACTTCGACGTCACGGGCTCGATCGGGAAGCGTTATCGAAGACAGGATGAGATCGGCACACCGTTCTGCGTGACGGTTGACTTCGATTCATTGAACGACGGACAGGTCACGGTTCGTGAGCGTGACAGCATGGACCAGGACAGGATCCCGATCGACGGCGTCGTCGACTACCTCTCGAAGAAGTCGCAACGATGAGCAAGTTGACGGGGATCATCTTGGTGCACGGGACCGAGCCTGCCACCGACGCGGTCGTCGAGCTGCACAACGACACAGGTGACGTTGTCGACCAGGTCGTCGTGGACGGCGACGGGACCTATACGTATCACCTGTCGCCCGGGCGATGGTCCCTCAGGGTCTGGGACTCCCACGGTCATCGCGGTACCAAGTTCGTCGACATGACGGGCGCCGACATGAGGGTCGACGTGGAGCTCGACGAGCCCGTCGGCGGGCACTGATCGACATCCGGGTCGAGTATCGGAGGGATCGAAATGAAGTGGGTCTACGACTTCACGGAAGGTGACGCGTCGCAAAAGAACCTCCTCGGCGGCAAGGGGGCCAACCTCGCCGAGATGACCAACATCGGTCTTCCCGTGCCGCCGGGATTCACCATCACGACCGAGGCGTGCAACGCGTACCGAGACAGTGGTCAGACATTCCCTAACGGACTTCTGGACGAGGTGGCGGAGCACCGCAAGCACCTCGAGGAGAAGATGGGTCGGCAGATCGGGAATGCCGCCGATCCCTTGCTCGTCTCGGTGCGGTCGGGGGCGCCGTTCTCGATGCCGGGCATGATGGACACGGTCCTGAACGTCGGCCTCAACGATGAGAGCGTCGACGGTCTCATCGAGCAAACTTCTTCCGAGCGGTTCGCATGGGACTCGTACAGACGCCTCGTTCAGATGTTCGGGAAGACCGTCATGGGCGTCGATGGTGATCTATTCGAAGATGCGATCGATGCAGCGAAAGACAAGAAAGGCGTCCAGAACGACGTCGACCTCGACACGAAAGATCTGCAGAATCTCGTAAAGACGTTCAAGCGGATCATCCGTAAAGAAACCAAACGAGATTTTCCTCAAGACCCCACCGAGCAGCTGCACCAAACGATCGAAGCAGTCTTCCGCTCGTGGGATAACAAGAGGGCCCAGGACTATCGACGCCGCAACAAGATCTCCGATTCGTTGGGCACGGCGGTGAACGTGCAAACGATGGTGTTCGGCAACAGGGGAGAGGACTCGGGAACGGGTGTCGCGTTTACGCGCGATCCCTCAACGGGCGAGCGGAAACCGTACGGTGACTACCTTCCGAACGCGCAAGGCGAGGACGTTGTTGCGGGTATCCGCAACACTTTGAAGCTCGAGGAGATGGGCGAGGTCCAGCCTGCGGCGTGGCGGGAGCTGCAAGGGCACATGGCCACACTCGAACGCCACTACCGCGACATGTGCGACATCGAGTTCACCGTCGAGGAAGGAAAGCTCTGGCTTCTACAAACCCGCATCGGCAAAAGGACGGCGTTGGCCGAATGGAAGATCGCATCGGACATGGTTGCCGAAGGTCTCACCACGCCCGAGGAGGTCGTCCGGGACCGGTTGACCGCAGGGAAGCTGGACGAGATGTTCAAGCCCGTCATCAAGGGCGAGCTTGCGAAGTCTGCTACTCCGATCGCGCGCGGCCTCAACGCGTCGCCGGGAGCCGCTGTCGGGATGGTCGTCTTCACTGCGGACGACGCGGCATCGAAGGCGGAGGGAGGGGAGAAGGTCATCCTCGTGCGGCGTGAGACGACGCCCGACGACTATCACGGCATGGTCGCGTCGCAGGGGATCCTGACGTCTGCTGGAGGCACTAACTCGCACGCCGCCGTCGTCGCCCGCGGCGAGGGGATACCTGCGGTATGTGGCGCGGACGCCATCAGGATCGATCGCGCGGGCAAGAAGTTCACCGTCGGGAGCCTGACGATCAAAGAGGGCGACTGGATAACGATCGACGGCACCGCGGGGACCGTGTACGAGGGGGCCCTGGAAACGGAGTCGTCTCAGTTGGATGCTGCGCTGATCGGAGACAAGAAGGCGCGTAATTCGGATCTGTGGCAAGCGTTCGAATCGTTCATGAAGCTTGCCGATGACACACGTCGTTTGCGCGTGCGTGCCAACGCGGATACGCCCGAGCAGGCGCGTAATGCGCGCGCTCGCGGGGCCGAAGGTATCGGCTTGTGCCGAACCGAGCACATGTTCCTCGGCGAGGAGCGGGTGCGCGCCGTCCGAAAGATGATCTTCGCGGACTCTCCCGAAGAAGAACAGGAAGCGCTCAACGCCTTGCTGCCTCTTCAACGAGATGACTTCATCGGGATCTTCAAGGCGATGTCGGGCCTGCCGGTCACCGTTCGGCTGCTGGATCCGCCGCTGCACGAGTTCCTGCCGAACCACATCGACCTCGCCGTGGCTCTGGCAGTAGCAGAGGCAACGAAGAAGCGGAAGGTCACCCTACGCGACGAAAAACTGTCGTTAGCCGAGGCGCGGGCGTTGCTCGCCAAGGTCGAGGAATTGCACGAGGCGAACCCCATGCTTGGCCTCCGTGGCGTTCGTCTCGGGATCCTCAAGCCCGGCCTCTACGCGATGCAGGTCCGAGCGATCGTCGAAGCCGCGTGCGCCGTCAAGAAGAAGGGCGGAGATCCGATCGTCGAGATCATGATCCCGCTCGTCGCCACCGCGGAGGAGCTCCGTCAGATGCGAGAAGAGCTCGAACCTGTAGCGCGCGAGGTGTTGGAGAAGAAGAAGGTCGACCTCGACATCCTGTTCGGCACGATGATCGAGCTTCCGCGCGCGTGCGTGGCGGCCTCCAACATCGCGGAGCATGCCGATTTCTTCTCGTTCGGAACGAACGACCTGACTCAGACTGCTTTCGGATTCTCACGAGACGACATTGGGAAATTCCTCGCCATGTATGAGGAGCGCAAGCTGGTCCCCGCCAACCCCTTCGTCACGATCGACGAAGCAGGTGTCGGTAGGTTGATGCAGCAAGCAGTCTCCGACGGCAAAGCCGCGCGCGACGACATCCATCTCGGCATCTGCGGCGAGCACGGTGGCGACCCGGACTCGGTCGTCTTCTGCGACCGGCTGGGTCTCGATTACGTGTCCTGCTCACCGTTCCGCGTGCCGACAGCGCGGCTCGCGGCGGGTCAAGCGGTTTTGGGTGCAGCACAGTCCAGCTCTAAGTAGTCCGTCACAGTCCGGTGCTAGCGTCCTGAATCGTGTCGTCACGTCGCGAGATCTCCGAGACGATCGAATCCCAGGTGCTGGCTGCGCAAGCTCAACTCGTGGCCCGCTCGAAAGGACGCGCCCGCCCCGAGCCGGAGGATCTCCTCAGAACGGCTTACCAGCGGGACCGCGATCGCATCATCCACTGCAAGGCGTTCCGCCGCCTCGGGCACAAGACGCAGGTTTTCCTGGCCCCCGAGGGAGATCACTACCGCGTCCGCCTGACACACACGCTCGAAGTCACGCAGGTGGCCCGAACGATCGCACGGGCGCTCCGGCTGAACGAAGACCTGACGGAGGCGATCTGCCTCGGCCATGACCTCGGGCACACCCCGTTCGGTCATCTAGGCGAAGAGGTGGTTGCGTCGTTCTACCCGGGGTTCCGCCACAACCTCCAGTCTCTTCGGATCGTGGATGTCCTCGAAGACATGAACCTGACTTGGGAGGTCCGCGACGGGATTGCCAACCACACGTGGTCGATGCCTATGCCGGCCACCCTGGAAGGGCAGATTGCCCGCTTTGCCGACCGGATCGCGTACATAAACCACGATATCGACGACGCCGTTAGAGGTGAGCTACTGACCGTGGATCAACTGCCTGCCCAGACACGCGACGTCCTAGGCGAGGACCATGGAACGCGCATCCGGACGATGGTCGAGGACCTCGTCGACGCGTCCTCAGACCTTTCGGAGATCCGGGTCAGCGAACGCGTCTTCGAGGCGATGAGCGTGACGCGGTCGTTCCTGTTCGAGCACGTTTACGAGGGCCAGGTCGGGGCAGCGACGCGCGAGGCCGTCGAGAGCATCGTCCTCACTCTCCTGCAGCATTTCTACGAAGCTTCAGAAGGCGAAGATGATCCAAAGGCGCAGGCAGTCGACTACGTGGCCGGGATGACCGACCGCTTCGCCATCCGGACGTTCGAGGGGCTGGTCGAGGGACCGTCGCCGGTGCTCGCCGCCTTAGGATGAGGCCGACTTCCCCGCGGAACCTTTCGCGCGCTCAGGAAGTGAAGTGATGGCTCGTATCAACCCAGATGACATCGAGACGCTCCGCGACTCTGCAGACGTCGTCGAGGTCATCTCCGGTTACACCCACCTGAAGCGATCCGGGAGCCACACGTTCAAGGGCTTGTGCCCTTTTCACACAGAGAAGACACCGTCGTTCACCGTTGACGCCGCGAAAGGTGTGTGGTTCTGCTTCGGTTGCTCACTCGGCGGCAATGTCTATCAATTCGTCGAACGCGCTGAGAACCTTCCTTTT
>JALZGD010000009.1:0-7991 GCA_030861205.1 Actinomycetota bacterium | reverse complement strand
CCTGAAGCTGTCGAGTGGCTCGCTCGCAAGACGAGCTTCGCCCTGCGTTACGAAGAGATGCGCCCGGGTGAAGCTGCGGGCCGTGGCGTAAAGGCAAGGATCGTCGAGGCCAACAACGCGGCGGCGTTCTTCTTCCACAAGGCCCTCATGGAGGCACCAGACGCACTTGATGCTCGTCGCTATCTGGAAGGCCGCGGGTTCGACCGCGAAGTCGCCGAACGGTGGCAGCTTGGGTGGGCCCCTGGACGTGACGCACTCTGCCGCCACCTGATGTCCAAAGGCTTTACGAGGGCCGAGATCGAGCAAGCGGATCTGGGTCGCTCGAGCCAGCGAGACGGAAGCCTTTACGACACGTTCAGAAGAAGGGTGATCTTCCCGACCTGGAACCTCCAAGACGATGTCGTTGCTTTCGGCGCCCGTGCAATGGGGGATGAACAGCCGAAGTACCTGAATACGTCGGAGACCCCTGCCTTTTCGAAGTCGCGCATCATGTACGGGCTCAACCGCGCCAAGTCTTCGATCGCTCGCGGCAATCCCGCGATCGTCGTCGAGGGATACACGGATGTGATCGCTCTCCACGAAGCCGGTGTAACTGAGGCCGTAGCCACGAACGGAGTTGCGCTGGCCGAATCGCATTTCGAGCTACTGAAGAAGTTCACCGAGCGCGCGGTTCTGATGTTCGATTCGGACGAAGCGGGGAAAGGTGCAACGGAGCGCGGCTTCGGTATCCATCACCGCATAGGTCTCGAGGTTCTCGTCGCACCTCTGCCAACCGGTCGCGATCCCGCGGATGTCGTGTCGGAGGACGGTGCAGACGCGATCAAAAAGTTCGTCGATCAAGCGGAGCCTCTGCTCGAGTTCGTGTTGGAACAAACCGTTTCCAAGCTTGCTTTGGATACTCCCGAAGCACGCGCGCGTGCCGTTCGTGAGGCGACCAAAGTGCTAGGGTTGCACCCTGATCCGATAGCACGCGGGCAATACGTTTTCATGGCCGCGCGACTCATCGGAGTGGATCCGGAGATGGTCCAACGGGCAATCGAAGAACAACGGACGGAATCTCCGGGGGTAGCGGGGGGAACGACAGAAAGAGATCGCGACCGCCGTCTCCCCGGGCATGTCAAGGTCGAACGGGAGGCGCTGCAATTGCTATTGACGCGACCGCGTGAAATTGGTGCGTTGGCGGCGTCTGTCGAAGAAACCGACTTCACTTCTCCTGCGCGTCGCGAGCTCTTCCGCGCTGGTATGAAGGCGTCCTATGACGATCGTCGAGAAGCCGGCGCCGACATGGCTGATGCGCTGACGCCGGATGCTCTGTCGCTGTTTGCAGAGCTCACCGTGGGGGCCGAGCCGGCCGAAGACGATTCCATCCGAGCCCGCGAGCTATTCAGCAGGCTCAAGGTATTCCGGCTGGAACGTCAGATAAAAACTCGCAGGACGACTCTGCAGGACATCAATCCGCTCGACGACCCACAGCGCCATGACGAGCTGTTCACTCAGCTCGTAGCACTCGAAGCCGAGCGCAGAGACTTGCTGCGCAGCGTGCAGGAAGAGGCCGTGCGTGAGCACTGAGGAGCGCGACCTCCAGGGCGGTGAGGCTTCGGGCGCCACGATCACCCAGCTTTCTCCGACACAAACGGAGGTCGCGACGATCGTTCGCGCGGCCAAAGCCGAAGGATCGATAACGGCCGCCGACCTCGCCGAGAAACTATCGACGCTGGATCTCAACCCCGACGAGACCGACGCCGTTTACCAGCGACTGGTCGAGCTCGGTGTGGACGTTGTCGAAGACGAAGCCATCGCCGAAGAGGCCGAGTCGGAAGCTGAAGAAGAGGAACAAAGCGCTGCAGACGCGGACGAAGAGCGTCGTCGCGCACGCCGCGAGGTCGAGATGGCTCTGAAGGCGCCGACGAACGACCCCGTCCGGATGTACCTCAAGGAGATCGGGCGCGTCGCGCTTCTGACCGCGCAAGAAGAGGTCTCGCTCGCCAAACGGATCGAGTCGGGTGTGTTCGCCACGGAGAAGCTCGAGCAAGGTGAGAGCTTGACCGAGGAAGAGTTGCGCGAGCTCAATTGGTTGGAACGCGACGGCGCTATCGCAAAACGTCATCTCGTCGAGGCGAACTTGCGGTTGGTCGTCTCGATCGCGAAACGTTACGTGGGCCGTGGGATGGCCTTCTTGGATCTGATCCAAGAGGGAAACCTCGGGCTCATCCGTGCCGTCGAGAAATTCGACTACCACAAGGGATACAAATTCTCGACTTATGCGACGTGGTGGATCCGCCAGGCGATCACGCGAGCGATCGCCGACCAGGCCAGAACCATTCGCATCCCCGTCCACATGGTCGAGACGATCAACAAGCTCGTGCGCATACAGAGGCAATTGCTGCAGGACCTCGGACGTGAACCCACCGCAGACGAGATCGCTCACCAGATGGAGCTCTCAGCTGAGAAGGTGCGTGAGATCCAGAAGATCTCTCAGGAGCCGGTCTCTCTTGAAACTCCAGTCGGCGAGGAAGAGGACTCGCACCTCGGAGACTTCATCGAGGATTCCGAAGCGGTTGTCCCGCTCGAGCGCGCCTCTTTCAAGCTGCTTCAGGAACAACTCGAGTCGGTGCTGTACACGCTTTCCGAGCGCGAGAAAGCAGTCATCGAGATGCGGTTCGGTTTGCGCGACGGACAGCCGCGCACGCTCGAGGAAGTCGGCAAGACGTTCGGAGTGACCCGCGAGCGGATCAGGCAGATCGAATCAAAGACGCTGTCGAAGCTGCGCCACCCATCACGCAGCCAGAAGCTTCGCGACTACCTGGAGTAATCGGGCGGAGGAGCGACGGTGAGTCCCGCGGGACCGTCTGTTCCCGAACGGCGGTCTTTGATAGCCGAGCTCGCCTTGGAGACACCTTCTGACGCCATGTCTTTGGCTTGCTCCAGTCCGGTTCCGACCGCCTCTTTCGCTTTTCCGGACGCCCGCCTGAAGCCCGGTGACGACAGAAGGTTCTCGTAGAGCCGACGCAGCTGCTCGTATCGCTCGTGTCCGGCCTTCGCCCCAAGGACGTAACCCGCTCCGAATCCGATAAGTACGCCCATGCGTCCTCGCATCGTGGCCTCCCAAGGTCAGGTGTGCGGTGTGGAATCGTATGCCCGTTGTTGCGCCGGGTGAATCTCGATGCCCATGCTGTCCTCATAGGATGTGCGCAGCCGATCCGGGGTAGCTCAATAGGCAGAGCATCCGGCTGTTAACCGGAGGGTTGCGGGTTCGAGTCCCGCCCCCGGAGCTTCTCTCTATCTACACCGGCGTCCCCTCGGGCGCCGCTGACTCTCAGGGGGGCCAGGTCTACCGGCGAGAGGGATGCCGCTCGCCGGCTCGCCGCCTCATCCTTGTGACACCTGTTAATTACTGAGGCTGAGAGGCGGAAATGTCCCGAGTCACGGAGGTCGAACCCGAGACGCTCTGGGCTGCTTGGCGTGTCGATGGAGAGCCCGCTGCCAGGCAGCAGCTCGTCACCCACTATCTCCCGATCGTCGATCGGGTGGCGCGCAGGATGGCAGCGCGTGTGGCCCCGTCTCATCGGGCGGACCTCCATGGTTTCGGTGTGCTCGGCCTGCTCGACGCGATCGACAAATTCCGTCCGGAGCTTGGATGTTCGTTCGATACCTACGGATCGCTGCGCGTGGCCGGCGCGATGCAAGATGGCCTCCGCACGCTTAGCTGGGTCCCGCGCGCCTCTCGCCGGAGATTGCGTCCCGGTGTGATCGAGTCGGTGATCATGGTCGACTTCCAAACCGGTGTCGCCGAGCGGGGCGTTCCGTTTCGAGACTGCATCTCGGACGGCTGCGAAGGACCTAACGAGCTCGCCGAGATCGCGGACGATCATCGGGAAGTGAAACGAGCGATCGCACACTTGCCCGCGCTCGAGCGCAAGGTGATTATGGAGATCTATTACGGAAAGCGGCTACTGAAAGAGATTGCGCTGGATCTCGACGTCACCGAGTCTCGGGTGTGTCAGATTCACCGACGAGCGCTTCGGATGCTCGAGTCGAGGTATCTGCAGCGCCAATCTGCTTGACGCGGTATGCCGTCACGGGCTCTGCAAATCCCTTCAGCTCGACCGTGACGGCCTCGAGATCGGCCCAGTCCCTGACCGCATCGTAGGTTCGGTTGTCGAGCAGGATCTCGCCAGAAGCGGCTTCGTCGGACAGGCGCGCAGCGAGGTTGACCACGGAACCGATCGCGGTGTAGTCGTGCCGCTCTTCGAAGCCGAGGACGCCGAGCGTCGCGTAGCCGAACGCGATGCCGATCCCGTAGCCGATGTCGAAACCGCGCTGTGTCCAGCGGTCGATGAACGTCGCGAGAGGCTCACGCAAGGACAAAGCGAGTCGGACTGCGTCGCCTGCGGGGTCCGGACATGGGACCGGGTCGTTGAAGTACGCCATGATCCCGTCTCCGCCGAAGGCCCCGATCGTTGCTGCCGACGTGCGCAGATGCGCTCCGACGACCCGGTAGTAGTCACTTAACAGCTCGACGACATCCTCGGGCTCCGATGTGCCTGAGAACTTCGTGTACCCGCGAAGGTCGCAGAAGAAGACTGCGATCTGCCGGCGGTGCGGCTGTAGCAGGTCTTCGCCGCCGCTAGTCAGGATCGCATCGGTGACTTGTGGCGGTAGGAATCGCCTGAGTCGAGAGAGCCTCGTGGTCTCGTCGAGGACGCGACCGAGCAGGCCGCCGACAGTGACACCGATCGTCGCGAACGCGCCGACAACGAAAATCCATTGCGCGGCGGGAGCCGGGTATCCACCTTGAAAAGCGAGGAGAGCTCCGAACTCGATCGCCATGACGACGACCGCCGCAATCGCTGCGGCCGGCGGAAGCAGAAAGAACGCAAAGATCGCGACTTCCGCATAGAGGATCACACCGATCAGCGTGTGAGGGCCGACCGAATAGATACCGACGGTCGCGAGTGCCGACGCGAGCAGCAAGGTGACGTACAGAAGCGGGGCGTGCCATCGGTGGAGGACGTCGAAGTCGAAGAAGGACAGGACTAGGAACAACGCGCCCATACCGAGCGTCACGAGGGAGACGATGAGTTGCACCCCGGGATGGATGAGGACGCCGAACGATGTCAGGCGGAACGCCAGCCCGATAGCGCCCGCGGCAAGGCCGAGGACCGCTCCTACGCGCAATAACAGCAGCCGCATCGCGTGCGATGTGGGCCTTACGAGGTTCCGAGCAACGAATCGATCTCTAGTCGACGAGTCTCCGCTGCCGGGAAGAGTGAAGCCGCCTTCGCCGTGCATGAGTCAATTATCGCGAGGTGCACATAGCGCCCTGGGGCCCTTCTGCTACCAAAAGGACAGCTCGCCTCCGCCGGGGTCCGTATCCTTGCGTGGCCTGGGGGCGTAGCTCAGTTGGTCAGAGCGACGGACTCATAATCCGTTGGTCGCAGGTTCGAGCCCTGCCGCCCCCACCATGTGGACGTGTCGGATCCGGCAGTAGCGCGTGACGCTTCTCGCTGATGTCGTAGCTGCGTCGGATGCGATAGCCGAGACGGCCGCCCGTTCCAAGAAGGTCGCAGTCCTCGGCGACCTTCTTCGGACGCTCGATCGCGACGAGGTTCCAATCGTAGCCGGCTTCCTGACGGGCGTGCCACGGCAAGGACGGGTTGGTATCGGCTATTCGCTCGCTTATGGGATCGAACGTCGGGCCGCGTCGGGGGCGCCTCTGACGATCCATGACGTCGATCGTGCCGTGTCGGAGATCGAGCAGACCGTAGGCGCAGGCTCGGCTGCAGTGCGCCGGGAGCTGCTGACGGAGATCTTTCGGCGAGCCACAGATCAGGAAGTCGATTTCCTGAGGCGGCTCTTCACCGGAGAGCTTCGACAGGGGGCCCTTAGCGGCTTGATGCTCGACGGGATCGCACGCGCCTCGGGCGCGTCGAGCGACATCGTGCGCCGCGCCGCGATGCTGTGTGGGGATATTCCCCGCACTGCCGAGATCGCGATGGTTTCCGGTGAGGCAGGGCTCCGTCAGGTCGGGTTCAGGATCTTCCAACCGATCATGCCGATGTTGGCTTCTACCGCCGAGAGCGTCGGCGAGGCGGTAAACACTTTCGAGAAGTCATCAGTCGAGTGGAAGCTCGACGGGATCCGCATCCAGATCCACCGCCGTGGCGACGAGGTGCGGATCTACACGCGCAATCTCAACGAGATCACCGATGCCCTGGGAGGCATCGCGACGGCGATCCGGCGGCTGCCGGTAGACCAAATCGTGCTCGACGGCGAGGCGATATGGATGAACGAGTCAGGGCCCGCCTCTTTCCAAGAGACGGTCTCTTTGATCGATCGAGACGGCCCGCCCGAAGGAGTGGTCACGTTTCTCTTCGACGTCTTGCACGTCGACGGAGAAGATCTGTTAGACGTCCCGCTGGTCGAGCGGGCGGCGAGGTTGGATGCCGTCGCTCCTCAGATGAGGATCCCTGCCGTGCTCACGTCGGATGCTGCCGACGCCGAGCGGGTTCTGGATGGGGCTCTTAGCGCGGGCCACGAGGGAGTCGTGGTCAAGGACGCGGCGTCGCTATATGCCGCGGGACGCCGCGGCAAAGCGTGGCGCAAGGTCAAGCCGGTGCGCACGTACGACCTCGTAGTGCTCGGCGCCGAATGGGGTCACGGACGCCGCCAGGGATGGCTTTCGAACCTGTATCTGGGCGCGCGCGACGCGACGACGAACGATTTCGTGATGGTGGGTAAGTGCTTCAAAGGGCTGACCGACGAGCTGTTGCGGTGGCAAACAGAAGCGCTCCTCGAGAGGGAGACCGAGCGACGGGGGATAGCGGTGTTCGTGCGCCCCGAGCTCGTCGTCGAGATCGCCCTCGATGGCGTCCACACTTCGACCAGATACCCCGGCGGGATCGCGCTGCGATTCGCGCGGGTCAAACGCTACCGGCCGGATAAGGACGCAGCCGATGCCGACACGATCGACGACCTTCGCAAGCTGTTGCCGATGCGGTCTTAGTCGCCGCCCCCCAGCCGCCTGATCCGGCTCGGGTCCTCGTTCAACTTGTCGAGCTTTGCGATCGCCTTGTCGAACAACTCGTCGAAGTTCTGGCGCCCGCGCTTCCGTTTGAACGGATCGATGTACGAGATCAACTGGTACTGAAAATACTGATGGAAGGCTCCGACCTCTTTGGCCTTAGCGATGACGTTTTTCATTAGCCCATTAGCGTCCAGGACTCTCTCGGCTCTTTGCTCGCGTGTCTCGAACGCGCTCGTGATGGTGCGTCGCTGGAAGAAGTCGCACTTCCGGAGCAACGGTTCGAACGCACTGCCGGCCAGTCGTCCCGGCCCTTCGTAGGCGAGGCCCAGCGTCACGTAGTAAGCCCGCTCGATCGATTCCTGGATCTCATCGTCGTTCTCCTTAAAGTCGGGATAGTCGGAGAGGAACGACCGATAGATCCCTAACGCCACTACTGCCTTCTCTCTGATGTTGAGGTCCTTTTCGACATTTAGGTTCATCATGCGCGGCGCAAGCCGTGCCGGAACCACGAGCACGGGGACTCTCTTGAGCCCTACTTCGCGCGCTGCCTCGAGTCGATGCTGACCGTCGATGACGAGGAAGCGTTTCGTCTGGTCGTCGGAAGATTCGACTGCCACCACGGGGACGATGAAACCGATGCGTTCGATCGACGTAACGAGATTCGCGATGTGGGCAGGGCGCGCTTTGCGCTGGTGCGCTACTACGTCGAGCGAGCCCGTCGGAACAGTCTTGAGGACGAGGGTTTGACGCTTGAGCGGGTCCTTGAACGAGAACTCGTTATCCACGATCCGAGGTTAGGGCATAGGTGTCGCCGCTATCCCTCGCCTGACCGTAGTGGCAGGATGACGCGGATGGGCGAGACGTTACGTATCGAAAAATCGGCCGGCGTGTTTTCGATCGTTCTGACGCGTGCCGCCGAATACAACACGATCACGCCGGAGTTGCGTGACGAGCTCGCCGTCGC
>JALZGD010000289.1:2329-2877 GCA_030861205.1 Actinomycetota bacterium | reverse complement strand
ACACCGTAGACACCGATCGACCCCATCGCCAGGAAGAACAAGATCCCGACGTTGAGGTTCGCAACGACTAGATCGATACGAGTGTGCGCAACCGTGATGTGATCGCCGACGGGGATGACCGCGAATGCGAGGAATGCCGGGACCATTGCCGCGACCGGCGCGATGGCATACGTCCATCGGTCGGCAAGCCCGGGACGGAAATCCTCTTTGAAGAACAGCTTCACGCCGTCTGCGAGCGTCTGCATGATCCCGTAGGGTCCCCACCGGTTAGGCCCGATGCGCGCTTGCATGTCGGCGATCACCTTGCGCTCGGCCCACACCGTGACGACGGTCACTAGTAGCAGCGCGACGAACGCCACGACGACCTTCGCGAGCGCGATGAGGACCAGCGCGGTCAGGCTCACGGCTTCCTTACCTCGACGGTCGGGGCCACCGATCCGATCAACGTGTTGGCACGGAAGCCGGGCTGGTCGTAGGGAACGAATGCGGCGCCCGGCGCGATATCGGCGATCTTCACCTGCAGCCGCGCCTGCACGCCGTTGCCCTCG
>JALZGD010000289.1:438-2319 GCA_030861205.1 Actinomycetota bacterium | reverse complement strand
CTCGACCACCACTTCGTCGCCGTCAGAGATCTGGCGGGCCGCGGCATCCTGCGCGTTGAGCTCGACGAACGGACGCTTGGCGATCCGACGCAACGCTTGAGACCTAGACACCATCGATCCTGCGTCGTAGATGAACCGCCCCGTGTAGAGAACGAGCCCGTCGTGACCGTCTCGCGAGGGCGCGCGTGATGACGGCTCGGTGAGGACTGCGTCGTCGGGGGCCGATGGGATCGCGCCGGGGCGCTCGCGCGCTTCGAACGCGCGGAGCTCCCACGAAAGCGGCCAGTTCTGCCCCGTCTGGAAAGGCGCGCCGGCTCGGTGCCCTTTCGGATAGCGAGCGCCCGGGCCGGTCATCAGGACACGCCCGTTCGTCGGATCGCTCGCGAACGGCGTCTCGTGCTGCGGTGCAGCAGGGGCCGGCAACGGATCCCCGCGGAGGCTGTCGACGTCGACGTCCTTGTGGGACGGCAATTTGTTGATGTCGGCCCAGACGTCGGCGAACTTCCGCCATCCCCACGACGAGCCCAGGCGATCGGCCAGCGCGGCGCAGATCGCCCATGGCACGCGCGTCGCGCCCGGCGATGCCGTGACTGGCTCGAGCTTCTGAAGCCGGCGTTCCAGGTTCGTAAACGTTCCCTCGCGTTCAGCGTACGCAACGCTAGGGAGCACGACGTCGGCGCGGCTTGCCGACTCGGTAGCGAACAGCTCGATCGCAACCACGAAGGTGTTCCCTTCCAATGCGGTCATCGCAAGATCGGCGTCGGGGAAGTCGGCCACCGGGTCGGCCCCCACGAGCACGAGCGCGTCCAACTCGCCTCGAGCGGCGGCTTCGAGCATCGCCCTCGTGTCCTTACCTCCGCTCTCCACGAGCTGGTAACCCGGAGCCAAGAACGGATGGACCCCCATGTCGATCGCGCCTTGAGAGCCTGCGTGGGGGACGCAGAGCAGCAACCGAGCGTCAAGAGACTTCGCGAGATCGATCGCCGCGTCCGCGATACCGGCCTCGTCGCGACCGGGTGACGCTTGGCCCCAGCAAACAACCGCGGGCGAGGCGACGTCAGAGGCATGCTCGTGCTGCGGGCTTGCGAGGGCCGCGATCGCGTCCGCTTCCTTACCTGCATCGCAACGTACGACGTGAGTCGCGAAACCATCCAGCGATGTCGCCCGCGGCGACACCACTATCAGCTTGGCGTGGTTGTCGAGGACGGCCTTGCGCAGCCGGAGGAACAGGACCGGCAGGGTCTCCTTCGGATCCCCCGCAGCCCACACGATCGTGCGGGCTGCGTCGAGGTCGTCCAACGTCGCGGACGAGCCCGCCGCCCCGTGCAGTCGCAGCGCGAGCTCATATGGCGCTCCCGCGTCTTGGATGCGCGAATCGATGTTTGGCGTCCCGATCGCGTCGCGTGCAAGTCGCGCGATCCCGAAGTAGTCCTCGGTTGTCAGGTGCCCACCGGCGATGACGCCGACCTTGTCCTTGCCTTTCAGCTTCTCGGCAACGACGTCCAGCGCTTCGCCCCATTGGGCGTGGCGGAAGGAATCACCGTCGCGGATCAACGGTGTCGTCAGTCGCTCGCTCGAATCAACGTAGTGGTAGCCGAAGCGCCCTTTGTCACAGATCCAGAAGTCGTTCACGTGCTCGTTGGGAAGCGCTTGACAGCGCACGAGCTTGTCGCCGCGCGTTTCGTTGGTAATGGGACATCCGACCGAGCAATACGCGCACACGCTCGGTGAGGACTGCAGGTCCCACGGACGGGCAACGAACCGGTACGGCTTGCTCAGTAACGCACCGACGGGGCAGATCTGGATCGTGTTGCCCGAGAAGTAACTGTCGAAAGGCTCGTCGGAGAACGTGAGGATCTGCGTCCCAGCACCACGGTCGAC
>JALZGD010000289.1:0-284 GCA_030861205.1 Actinomycetota bacterium | reverse complement strand
CCGGCGCGGTCGCAGATCGGGCAGTCGAGCGGATGGTTGATGAGAAGGAACTCGAGCATCCCGCGTTGCGCGTCGACGGCTTGGTCGTCGACGGTGTTCACGGTCATGCCTTCTGCCACGGGCGTGGTGCAGGCCGGCAGCAGCTTGTTCTGGCCCTCGACCTTCACCAAGCACATGCGACAAACGGCCACCGACTTCATGCCAGGGTGGTAGCAGAAGCGCGGGACGAAGATGTTGAGCTCCTCCGCGACGTCGATCAACAAACGGCCTGGCTCGGCGTCGAT
>JALZGD010000288.1 GCA_030861205.1 Actinomycetota bacterium | reverse complement strand
GTCCTTGACCGCTCGCATCTGATCGGCGACTTGCTCGACGAGCAATGCCTTCGGCTTTTCACTCGACACGCTCGATGACATGAACTCGAAAGCCTGACGATCTTCGGCGCGTGGTTTCTCCGGGGCCGTCACTCTGATGCCCAGGCCCCCCATGACGATCTCCATGCCCGCGGTGACCTCAGACATAGGGATCGTGCGAGCGGCGCCGCCCTCGATCACGATCCCGCAATCCATCTCAGGATGCCGCACGTCGATCCAGCGACCCCCGACCCGGACCTCGGTCTCGAGGTTCGTCGTCGAGTAGAAGCCCGTAGGGAATGCGCCGTCCACGTCCGCCGTCGCGAGCTGGGCGTCCTCGACGGTGAGGGGGTTTGCGCCGAGCTGCTGGAGTCGCTCGATGAGCGCGAGCAAAGACTCGTCGTCGTCCGTAGAGACGAGGATGCGGGCGAAAGACGTGTCTTCGTGCTTGGTTCCCACGCGCAGCTCGGCGATCTCGAAGCTGCCTCCGAGCTCGACGATCTCGTCGAGAACCGTGGGGAGCGTCAGTGAATCGATGATGTGCCCTTCGAGGGTGACGCTTTCAGACGGCATGGTTCGAGTGTCCCTTGATGAATCCGTAAGTCCGAGCGAAGACCTCGTCCCGGTCGTAATCGAGCGTGATCACGTGATAGCTGCGATCCAACCAGACGAGCTCTTTGTCTTCGGACCCGACCGACGCGTAGATCAGCTCGGCGTTCGCCGGATGAACGGTGTGGTCCTGGCGTCCGTGCATCACGAGAACCGGGCAGCGAACCGCCGGGAGCCCCAGGCGCGCCGCTTTCAGGAACCGCAACATGTAGTAGGCGGCCCCCGTCGGCAACCTGTCGTAGGCGATCTCTTTTCCCGAGGGGTCTGCGATGTCATTCCCTACGCCCGGGATCGACCGTGTCAGTCGTCGGATGACGGGAGCGAGATGGCGACGCGGATCCCTCGTCATGACCATTCCGGCCAGCGTGACGACGCCCGCCACTTCGTCGGGGTATCTAGCGGCGACATCGAGCGCCAATGCAGCACCGAACGACAGCGCGACGATGAAGACCTCGTCGCGCTCGGCTGCCATCCGGTGGAACGAGTCTTCGACCTCGCCAACCCAATCCTGCGCGGTGCGGGTGCTTAGGTCCTCCCAGGTGGTTCCATGACCCGGCAGGCGGGGGGCGGTGACCGCGATGCCGCGCTCGGCTAGGTACTCGCCCAGCCCGCGCATCCCCTGCGGGCTCCCCGAGAAACCGTGGACGAGCAACGCCCCGACGGGACCGTCACCGAGAGAAAACTCTTCGGCGCCTTCGAGTATCTTGACCTGCGCCATCGCGTCGAGCTCCTTAGTAGCGCGCGGGGTAAGTGACGGAGCGCGTTCGCCTGCCCTCCTAGTCATCGCGCGACAGATTCTCTAACATGGCTCGTTGGGGGTAGCTCGCGGGAGAGAGGGTCGTTTCTCATGATGTATTGGGTATTCAAGGCCATCTTGAAGCCGACGATGCGCGGCATCTACCGCATCCGGCCCGAAGGCCTCGAAAACGTGCCGAAGAACGGTGCCGCGATCCTCGCCGCGAACCATGTTTCCTTCCTCGATTCGTTCTTCATCCCGCTGGTCATCAAGCGACGAAAGGTGACTTATCTCGCGAAGGCCGACTACTTCAAGAGCTGGAAGACGGCGTGGTTCTTCCGCTCCGTCGGCCAGATCCCGACGGAACGAGAAGGCGGGGACAGGTCGAAACAGGCGCTCGAGATCGCTCTCGAGGTCCTCGACGAGGGGCGGCTGCTCGGGATCTACCCGGAGGGAACGAGGTCGCCCGACGGACGCATCTATCGGGGCCGCACCGGTGTGGCGCGCCTCGCGCTCGCCGCGGGGGTCCCGGTCATCCCCGTCGGCGTCCTCGGAACCGACGAAGTTATGCCTAAGGCTGCCAAGTTCCCCCGCCTGACGGGCCGGGTCGAGGTCCGGATCCGGTTCGGCAAGCCGCTCGACTTCAGTCGCTACTCCGGTCAAGAGCGGGACCGCTTCGTCCTGCGCTCGGTGACCGACGAGATCATGTACGAGATCATGCAGCTGTCGGGGCAGACCTATGTGGACGAATACGCGTCGCGCACCGCCACAGAGCCGCTCCCCGAATCTGCTCGAGCTGCTCTGGACGACATCGACCTATCCGAGGAAGCTCTCGCCGGTTAGGAGCGCGACGAGCCGCCCCGCGCGATAAGGCGCAGATTTTCCGGATTTACGGGCTAACGAATGCCCCTTGGCGGGCCGATAGATAGGCATGTTCGCCGTCTACAGGGGTGGCCGCGCGTCCCGTGCGGTCGTTGGAGGGGCTGATCGTGGCTAGAGATCTCTCGCCTGAATCTCTTGCTTCGGCGCGTCTTCTGATCGTCGACGACGAACCGGTAAACGTGCGGCTCCTCGAGACGAGCCTGCGCAGATGGGGGTTCACCAACCTCACCAGCACGACCGACCCCCGTGAGGTCCCGTTCTTGTGCGAGGACATCCAGCCCGATCTCGTATTGACCGACCTGCACATGCCCCACATGGACGGTTACCAGCTGCTGGCTCTGCTATCCGAGATGACGTCTCAAGACTCGTACCTGCCGGTGATCGTGCTTACCGCCGACATCACTCCTGAAGCAAAGAAAAGGGCGCTGGAGCTTGGAGCGAAAGACTTCTTATCGAAACCGTTCGATCTGACGGAGGTCGAGCTCAGGATCAAGAACCTGCTCGAATCCAGCTTCCTCCATCTCGAGCTCAAGGGCCACAACGAAAATCTGGAAGAGCTTCTTGCCGAGCGGACCGAGAAGCTATGGGATGCGGTTACCAGACTGGAGCGATCCGAGCGCGAACTACGCGTATCGC
>JALZGD010000287.1:2536-2885 GCA_030861205.1 Actinomycetota bacterium | reverse complement strand
GCCCTGAGGGGCCGGCCGGGCTACCTGCTCAGGGGGTCCGCAGGGCGGGCACTCGGAGGCAGGCGGATGTCAGAACGAATTCGTCGTTTACGAGGTCCCTGGGCCGGCTTGCGGGGACGGATGGAAGGAGGCTGGAATGTTCCAGCGTTTCAAAGAGCTCCGGGAGAACGGTGAGAGTGGTTTCACGCTCATCGAGCTTCTGGTGGTCATCCTGATCATCGCCATCCTGGCGGCGATCGCGATCCCGGCGTTCCTCAACCAGCGCAAGAAGGGTTGGGTCGCACAGCAGCAGTCGTCCCTGAAGGACGCGGCCACCGCGGCCGAGACCTATGGAACGGCGAACAACGGC
>JALZGD010000287.1:0-2526 GCA_030861205.1 Actinomycetota bacterium | reverse complement strand
CTTCACGGGCCTTTCGCTCGCGAACCTGAAGAGCAACGGCTTCAACACGACCGATGGCGTCGATGTCACGGTCGAGGCAAGCACGAACTCGACGACGTACTGCCTCAAGGCGCACAACACTGCGAGCGCAGTCGACGACCTCTACTACTCCAGCACGACTGGAGCACCGGGTACTACTGCCTGCTAAGGGACACACAATCGAAAAGGGGGCCTTCGGGCCCCCTTTTTGCCGTCTCCGCAACGGCTCACCGCTGAGGCGCAATCTACGTAGTTCTACGTAGTAGCCGTTAGCTAAAGGCCCCCTCTGGACGAGTCGATACAAGAGGTGCAAGCCGGAATGGCAGTTGCAAAGGCAAACCCGCCGTAAGGCGGGGACGCAAAGCCACGGGGCCCTTGGGTCAGCCGGGCTACCTGCTAAGGGCGGTCCGAGAGGGCGGGCCCTCACAAGCAGGCGGATGTCACGTCGGTATTCGTCTTAGAGGGTCCCTGGGGCCGGCTTGCGGGGACGGATGGAAGGAGGCTGGAATGTTCCAGCGTTTCAAAGAGCTTCGGGAGCAGGGTGAGAGTGGGTTCACGCTCATCGAGCTTCTGGTGGTCATCCTGATCATCGCCATCTTGGCGGCGATCGCGATCCCCGCTTTCTTGAACCAGCGTAAGAAGGCATGGGTCGCACAGCAGCAGTCGGCTCTGAAGGACGCGGCCACAGCGGCCGAGACCTACGGAACCGGTACGAACGGCGACTTCAGTGGTCTGACGGCGAACGACGCCACAGTCCCAGAGCTGAAGGCCAACGGGTACAACACCACCAGTGGTGTGACTCTCACGGTTGCCGCTAAGGGCACGACCGGATACTGCCTCAAGGCAGTGGGGACAGGCGGAGTTGCAAACATGTACTACGACTCCGGCATCGCGACATCGACGGCGGCAGGTGTGCCGTCCACGGTGAACTGCTCGACCTTCACGTACTAAGAAACAGGCAGGCGTTTGGGAGGGGGTCCTTCGGGGCCCCCTCCTTTTTTCTATGGTGCCTGCGGACGAGGTGACCGGCTGCACCGATGTCGTTGCCTCCGCCCGTCCGCCACGGCGCGGCCCCTGTGGGCGCCTAACGCCTTCGGCTTCCCCGATCTTTCGCGAGCTCATAGCTCGCGCGGCTAAAGCCGGGCCCTTCTGTGGCCGATTTCTTATCTTGACCGGTGTTGAGGCCGGTTGTTGAATGACAGGCCCTTTGTTAACGATTGTGAATAATCGTGACTGGGCCCCTTAAGGGAAAGGTGCGGGGTCATGACGGAGCAGGGCTTCACCGAGCCTCTGTTGACGGTTGGCGAGGTCGCCGGCGTCATGCGTGTCTCCAACATGACGGTCTACCGGCTGATCAAGGGGGGACAACTCGGGGCGATCCGTGTTGGAAAGAACTACCGGATCCGCCGCTCCGACCTCGAGCGCTACCTCGACGAGCGAGCGACCTCCTTCTCCAGGGACATCTGATGCCGTTCACCGTTCGTGCGTCGGCGCCCGTCGGCCTCGACATCGGAACGAGCGCGGTCCGCGGGGCCGCGATCTCGACCTCGGCCAACTCACGCTCGCTCGTCGGCTTCGGTCAGGTCGCTCTGCCCCCCGGTGCCGTCGTCGGCGGCGAGGTGCGCGAACCGGCCGCAGTGTCCGAGGCGATCACACAGCTCTGGAAGCGAGCCAAGTTTGGCTCCCGTAAGGCGTACCTCGGCATCGCGAACCAGCGCGTGCTCGTGAGGCAGGTCGACTTTCCGGCTCTCGAAGAGAAAGAGTTCCGTTCGTCGATCCGTTACATGGCAGCCGACCAGATCCCGATGCCGGTAGAGACGGCACAGCTCGACTTCCAGATCCTCGAGGAATTCACGAACGACAACCAAGAGCACATGATGCGCGTGCTGCTCGTCGCCGGTGCGACGGAGATGATCGAGTCGGTCGTGGACGCAGTGACGGCTGCAGGTATCGAGCCTCTGGGCGTCGACCTCTCACCTTTCGCCGTAGCGCGAGCGGTCAGTCCGGTTGCTCGCGGCGAGGTCGGCCTTGCCGGTGCGGAAGCCGTAGTCGACATCGGCGCGGGAGTGACTTCGATCCTCGTGCACAACAACGGGGAGCCGCGTTTCGTCCGCGAGGTGTTGCTGGGTGGCGACGAGATCACAGAAGCGATCGCCACCCAAGCTCACCTTACGTACGAAGAAGCCGAAGCTTTGAAGCTGGACCTGTCGCGTGGTGTCGGGTCAGACGACGTGCGAGAGATCATGAACCAGCGCGCCGCGATCCTCGTCGAAGAGATCAGGAGCTCGTTCGACTATTACTCGACGCTTGCCGATAACGACCCGATCGTGTCCGTCGTAGTGACCGGCGGAGGCTCTTTGACACCGGGGCTGGTCGACAAGCTCGACGACGCGCTGCGCATCCGGATCCAACCCGCCGCTTACTTCGCCGACCTACAGACGAAGAAGTCGGGCCTCACGCCGGAGCAACTACAGCAGGTCGAGCCTCTCGCCGGCGTTGCAGTAGGGC
>JALZGD010000095.1:4315-8483 GCA_030861205.1 Actinomycetota bacterium | reverse complement strand
TACTCGCGCTGAAAACCTCGAACGGCTCGGTCCGCGCGCTCGCCGAAGATGCCGTCCTCACGTCCGGCGTCGAACCCAAGAGCATTCAGCTGCGTCTGCAGGGTGACTATGTCGTCGCCGCGCAGGAACGGTCGTCGCAGGTATAGCGGCCGATCTCCGAGGCGCCACGAAGCCTCGACAAGCTCGCCCCACGTGTCGCGACCAACGATCCCATCGACCAAGATTCCGCGCTGCTGTTGGAACGCACGAACTGCGCGTTGCGTCGAGTCTCCGAAAGTGCCGGTCTCGTCGTCGATGCGATAGCCCAAGCTTCGAAGTCGCGCCTGGACGTCCACGACCTCGTTGTCTCGATCGCCCTTGACGATCAGGCGAGGTGTTCGCTTTTCGGGTTCTGAGCGGCTCACGGTGCCACAGTACCGGCGCTCGATGCCACTACTTCGAGTGGCGCGCCTCGAGATAGCGCTCGGCGTCGATGGCTGCCATGCAGCCCATGCCGGCGGCCGTGATCGCTTGGCGATAGCGGAAGTCGACTACATCGCCCGCCGCGAACACGCCGGGAACCGATGTCTGGGTGCCCTCGCCGTGCGTCACGATGTACCCGCCGGATAGCTCGAGCTGACCCTCGAACAGAGTCGAGTTAGGCGTGTGGCCGATTGCGACGAAGACGCCACCTGCGGGGACATCCTGCGTTGCACCCGTCCGAAGGTCCTCGATCGTTGCGGATTCGACCTTTCCGTTGCCGTTGATCTTCGTGATGACGGAATCCCAGATGAAATCGACTTTCTCGTTGGCGAAGGCGCGGTCTTGCATGATCTTCGACGCGCGCAAAGCATCGCGCCGGTGGACGATCGTGACTTTCGACGCGAACCGAGTAAGGAAGGTGGCTTCCTCGAGCGCCGAGTCTCCGCCGCCTACCACGAGCAACTCCTGATCTTTGAAGAAGAATCCGTCACAGGTAGCGCAAGTCGATACGCCGTGTCCGAGTAGCTGCTTCTCGCCTGGCACGTCGAGCATTTTCGCAGTCGCCCCCGTCGCGATGATCAAGGCGTGCGTGTCGATCGTCTGATCTCCTGTTTCGATCGTGAACGGGCTTTTTGATAGATCTACGGAGCGGACGTTGTCCGTGAGGAATTCAGTGCCGAACCGGGTCGCCTGCTTCCGCATGCGCTCCATCAACTCAGGTCCCATGATGCCGTCGACGAATCCGGGGTAGTTCTCGACCTCCGTCGTCAGCATCAGCTGGCCGCCGGCCTCCACTCCCTCAACGAGTAGAGGATGCAGATTCGCGCGCGCCGTGTACACGGCCGCGGTAAGCCCGGCCGGGCCCGATCCGATGATGGTCACGTTGCGCGTCTCCATGACTTCAGACTAACCAACCGGCGCCGTCGCGCGGAGATTCCTAAGGTCGAACCTCACCCGTCTCGTATGTCAACGGCGCGCCGCACTGGCTCCGTGGCCATGCCCAGAACATGTAGTGATCCAATGGTCCCGTCGTGGACGGCGTCCATGCGAAACCGAGAACCAACGCCGGTTTGTCCTCGATGCTCGTCTGTGCCGCGTACGCCGGAAGCGCGGGATGGTCCTCACCAGTCAGGACGCTGTGTGCACATTGCTCGATCTGACTCGAGACGTCGGATGTCGGCGCTTGAGCTGCAAGCTGCTTCACGAGCGGTTGTTGGAATCGCGCCGCGTTCGAGCTGTCGTAGTAGCCCGCGAATGCTTTGAAGATGGGGCTCATTGCCCCGCGCTTGCGCAACGCCGAAGTGGTCAGAGCCGTTTGTCTCTCGAACAACGGAGACGGTGGCGGACCGCCGGCTTTCGCGCTCGCAGCGGTGTCCGAGTTGCCCTGGTTCTTGACGCCGTGTCCCCCTTCGCGGGGGGCAGTAAGTGCGGAACCCGCTCCGTTCGAGTTACTGGTCGAGCCTGGGTTCCCGGCGAGCACGACCCCGAGCGCGACGAGTGCGGCTGCCCCGATCGCGGCCGCGATACCGCCCCATCTCCGCGGCCGACGGACAGAGGGCTGCGTCCGCCGCCGAACGCCTTCGTGAAGGCGAGCTCGTTCGATCTCGGAAAGAGGTGGGTCGATCGCAGCCGTCAGCGCGCCGAGCGCATCGAGCTCCGCACGGCACGCCTCGCAATCGTCGACGTGGGACCGTATCGACGCAGCGGCCGCCGTCTCGAGCTCGCCGCGCGCGTACGGGGCAAGCTTCTCGGAGATCTCGATGTGATCGTTTTCGGCTGTGGTCATCGCAGTGTGTCCTCTGGGTTCGACGTCGAACCCATGCGGTCGGGTTCCAGGATCTGTGCGAGTGCCCGGCGCCCGCGACTGATCCGGGATTTCACCGTACCTATGGCTACTCCCAGCGTCGTCGCGATCTCTTCATGAGTTGCGCCGCCTATGTCGTGCATGACGACTGCGACGCGGTATTCCTCGGGTATCCGAGCGAGGGCGCGTGCAACGTCGACCTGAGCGCTCGCTGGATCTTCGTGCGATCGTGTTGTGGCCGGTTCTTCGATGTGATCCGTAGGTAACGCGCGGTTCCGTCTGCGCAACAGGTCGTGGCATGTGTTGATCGCGATCCTGTACAACCACGTCGTGAAAGCAGAGTCCCCCCGGAACGAGGCGGCCCGTCGATAGAGCGTCACGAATGTGTCTTGTGTGGCGTCGAGAGCGTCTGTCCGGTTCGAGGTCATTCGGAACGCGATGTTGAACACCGAATCTTCGTGTCTGCGCATGAGCGCCGCGAAAGCGCTCTCGTCACCTTCGACGAAGCGAGCCAGCAGTATCTCGTCGCGGTCGTCAGGGCCCAAAGAAACGGACTTCAGAGATCGACGCGCTGCCCCCGCCGCCGCCGGGCAGGCCGGTGATCCACACAAGCCAGTAGCGGTAGCGGCCCTCCACCGACACTCTCTGATCGGCCACGGCCCCCGACACGGATTCGACCATTTTGTAATCGGTCTCGTTCGATCCG
Organism: Actinomycetota bacterium; assembly: GCA_030861205.1. Classification (GTDB taxonomy): domain Bacteria; phylum Actinomycetota; class CADDZG01; order CADDZG01; family WHSQ01; genus JALZGD01. The sequence goes on along the minus strand of JALZGD010000095.1, from coordinate 5,511 downwards.
ATCGTGTTCCCGGCGCGGATCTCGAAGTCCATGCCCGCGGACCCGAGGACCTCTACCTGGGCGACGTCTTGAGGAGACCCGAGGTCGAGCACGATCCCGACCCCGCACGTCGACAGACACCCCGACTTCACCACGTCCAGGGGATCGTTGTAGCCCTCGGTTGTCCACGCCGTGTGCGGGTTGCCGTCGTACGCAAGTGGCACGTCGGTTGGATGCTCGCCCTCGCTGCCGTAAGGATCCAGATCCCTGCCGGATTGAACGTCGAGGAGCGCCCCGACCCTGCCGTTCGACGAACCGTCGGATTGCGATTGTCGGTGCGATGGTGACGACTCGTTGACGACGTACGCCACCAACGCAGCGATCAGGATCACACCGAGGATCACGGCGACCACCGGCGCGACGGCGCGCGTCGGGCTGCTCGCCGTGCTCGATGGTTCCGGTAGGGGACGCGCCGGCTCGGGAACGCGGAGACGGACCGTCTCGGACGCTCCCGGCTCGCATGCCTTCAGAGCGCGTTGAAGGTCGTCTGCACTCTGATAACGGTGATCGGGATCCTTTTCGAGTGCTTTCAGCACGACGGCTTCGAGCGACTTCGGTATGCCCGCCCGCACACCGCGCGGCCGCGCCGGTTGCTCGTTCACGTGCTTCATCGCAGTCGCGATGTGCGTCTCGGCTTGGAACGGGACGCGTCCGAGCAGCAACTCGTAGAGCACGATCCCCAGCGAGTACACGTCGGACCGCGCGTCGGGTTCTTGGTTCTGAACCTGCTCCGGCGAGAGATATGCAACGGTCCCGAGGATGTCGCCGGTCGTCGTGACATCGTCGCGAGAGGCTGCCTTGGCGATACCGAAGTCCGCTACTTTCGGCGATCCATCCGGGGTGATCAACACGTTGCCCGGCTTCACGTCTCGGTGGATGACTCCGTGCGCATGCGCGTAGCACAGAGCATCCGCTATCGCAGACCCGATCGAAACGACGCGCTCGGGAGGCAGCGGAGCTTCGTCTGCGATCAGATCCGCGAGGGTGCCTCCCCCGCAGTACTCCATGACGATGTAATGGCGGATGTTGCCGTCGCCTACGTCCTCGCTCCCCGTGTCGTAGATCGACACGATCGACGGGTGCGCGAGTCGGGCGGCGTTGAGGGCCTCGCGACGGAATCGCGCGAGGAACGCCTCGTCCTCGGAAAGGTGAGGGTG
>JALZGD010000095.1:0-4305 GCA_030861205.1 Actinomycetota bacterium | reverse complement strand
GTGCAGCACCTTTACCGCAACCGTTCTAGCCAGCACCTCGTCGCGGGCTTTCCATACCGTCGCCATCCCGCCGCGGGAGATCTCTTCGTCGAGCGCGTAGCGTTGGGCGAACGTCGTAACGCCTGATGCCATGCAGGCGATGCTATTGCGTGACCGTCTGGCTCTGAACTGTCGCCGTGACCCACTTCTTCGTTGGACCGAAGCGCCCGAGTACCAGCGTGTTCGCCGTCCTTCTCATCGAGATGTGCACCACGCCAGTGTCGTCGATGTATGCCTCTACCAAGCGAGCGTCGTGGTCGCGAGCCGCAGATCGAGCCGCCGCGCACCACGCGACGTTGTCGAGGAACCTGTGAGAGCCGGTCGTTACGCAGCGAGTGGTCGGCTGTTGCGAACGGTTCGATTGGATGATGTCGGCGACCTTGCCGACGGCATCCTCGGCGACGTTTCCCAAGGAGAAGTAGTTCGTAGCGATCGATGCTCCGTCGTACAGGAGCACGCCGAGGATCGAGACGACGAGCAGGACGCCGATCACCGACCTCACGACGAAGCCGCTGTCACCGGAACTTGTAATTCTCATGTTCACATTATCGGCAGACCCGGCGGTGGGATGAGGCTTTGCCAAGGATCTGCCCTTCGCTTGGGCCGGCGAGCTCAGCGCGGTCGCAGTCGGACGATCCCTCGTACGAACTCGAGCTCTTCAACCGAGAACGCAAGCGCCAGACCGACATAGCACGCGACCCCCACGATCGCCGGGCCGAGCACCTGGACGAGATCGCTCGCCGAGCCGCTCGGAAGGATGCGAGCGAGCCCCTTGGAGGTCACCCATACCGCGGCCCCCATGCCCGCGGCGGCCGCCACGATGCGCGCGCCGCTCTTGAAGAATCTCGCGGCGTCTAGCGCGCCGGTCTTTTTTGCGAGCGCCCTCCACAACAGCACGGTCCCGGCGGTGTACGCGACCGCGTGTCCCAGTGCGAGACCCTCGACGCCTCCACCGTGCGAACGGAACCAGAAGAACAGTGGGAAGTTCACCGCAGTGTTGACGACGAGCCACCAGCAATTGATCCGGAACGGCGTCTTCGTGTCCTGAAGCGCGTAGAACGCTCGCAGGAAGAGCTGGAACAGTGAGAAAGAGACAAGACCCAAGACGAAGTAGCGGAGGACACGCGCGACGAGATCAACGTCCGTTGCTTGCATGACTCCGTGCTCGAGCAGCAACCGGATGATCGGCGTCGCGAGCACGAAATACCCGACGGCTGCAGGAAGGACAAGCAGCAGCGTCGCACGCATGCCAACCGACAGCCGCTCGCGATACGAGTCCCACCTCTCGTTGATCGCATGCGCACTCATCTCCGGCAACAGCGCCGTCACCACGGACACTGCGAACAATCCATGCGGCAGCATGTAGAACGCGAACGCGGCCGTATATGCGGTGTAGCCGCCGACCTGAGCGTCTGCCAGCTTCTGCACGACTAGGTAGCCGATCTGGTTGACGACGACGTAGCCGATCACGAACACCGCAAGGCGGCCTAGTTTGCGGATAGCGGGGTGCCGCATCGACAGTGTCGGGCGATACTGTCCCAATCCCCTGAGGAACGGCAGCTGAGTGATGGCTTGGAGCACGATCCCGATCGTCGTGCCGCCCCCGATGATGACGAGTTGCCAGTCACTGACCTGATGAAGTCCGCCGACCGCGCCGTATGACAGGTAGAACGCGACGAACACAGCGATCACCGCGACGTTGCCGAGCGCGGGTGTGTACATGGGGGGGCCGAATCTGCGATGCGCGTTCAATAACCCAGCTGTGACCGAGTACAAGCCGTAAAAGATGATCTGCGGGATGAACAATCGAAGGAGGAAGGTCAACACGCGTTGCTGCTCCAGAGCAGCGCTTCCCTGGAGAGAACTCGCGTAGAACTTCGCGATAAGCGGCGCCGCGAGGATGCCGATGACCGTCATCGCAGTGAGAACAACGATGGACAGATTGATGATCGCGCTCGCGACCTCCCACGCCCTGTCGCGTCCTTCAGTTTCGAGTAACTCGACGAAGACCGGAACGAAGACGGAAGTTATGACGCCGCCGAGAACCAGTTCGTAGATGATGTTTGGCGCGGTGTTGCCGATGTTGTAAGTGTCCGTAAGTCGGCCTTGGGAGACGACACCGAGGGCGCCGAGAACAGCCGCGACGCGGAGCACTCCCGTGATACGAGAGAAGACGGTGCCCGCCGTCATGACGGCGGTGGCGCGCCGCAGCGAGCTCACGCGGTTTGTGGATCCGGATCGGGCTCCGTACCTGCGGAACGTCGTCTACGCACCCCTCGCATCATGTAGAAGAGCAACAAGAAGATCCCGGCCCCCAGCGTTATAGCCAAGGCGACCTCGTTGAAGTTCGTCGACCGGATGCGGATCGTCTTCGTTTGGATCACGCGGCAGTCGGGTGTCTCCAGAGCGATCTGGAGTGGGTCGATCCCGCTGTTCTTCGCGGTTATGCGAACGCTGATCTGTTGCGTTCTGGCCGCGACTCGCTCGGGGATCGTTCGATCCAACCCAAGGCTTTGAGCGCTGAGGTGGATCAAGACGTTCACGGGGTAACCGGTGTCATTGAAAACGACCAGCGGGACGTCCTCGGAACGTGACGTCATGGTGATCTCCGGCACTCCGCCGATGTCGATCTTCTCGAGCTCGGCTCGCGCGGTGTTGGCGGACTCTTCCGCAAACGAACGGCCGCGCGCTTCGGCTCCCGAGTCTTGCCACCACAGCCGGCTTTGCGCAACGAGCACGTTGTTCGATAGTCGGTCCAACAGCGTTGTGGGCGGGCCGACTTGATCGAAGCTAGACACTTCGGAAGAGGCGGCTGCGACGGCGTCGAAGTAGCTCGTTCCCGGATCGTCGTGAAGGGGGCCGAGATCCTGCACGAGATGCCGCGCGACAGGCTTCACTGAATGTGCCAGTGCCGACGCCGGAGTCCTCATGCGTAGCCACGGTGCGTGCGCGAGCCCGCTGAACAGCTTGTTTGCGATCGCGGGTCGCGGGTGCCACAGCGATGGGACCGTGGCTTGGACGACCCGTCCCTCTGTGCCCGGCAACTCTGCCCAGATCAAAGCGGTCTCCGCGAACAGCCGCTGAAGATCGAGCCGGTCCTGGCCTCCTTGCGCCAGCGCCGCAAAGCGGTCTTCGATGCCGCCGTCCGTTGCGTAGCCAGTCGACTTCCCCTGAGCCGCTTCGACCGCGACCGGGCACGTGAAGCTCGGTGAGCCCGTAGGGCACCCTGCCGCCGAGGGATCGTCCGGTTGCTCGAGCGAGTCTTCCGACCAAGACGTGTGTGCACCGTACTGACCGAGCCGCAGATCCGTGAGCGTGGCGGAGTCGATTCGCCCTGCGGGGGCGAAGAGCCATTGGCCTCCCGGCTCTACGCCCAGAGCTGCGCGTGTCTTCTGGGCACCGACGGTGAGCTGCTTCAAGAGCTCGGCCGTGCCGAGGCGTTTGTCGAGCGTGGGCAGGTCTGGGAACGAATAGGGAGTGAGCAGCAGCTGCGAGCCGCCGCCGGCGAGGTCGCCCAGGCGCTCGAGGGCGTCGGTCGCAGCCCGGCTCGCGTCCGAGCCTCCGACGGTCTGCGTTGTGCCGCCGCTTGTTACTCGTCGATAGCCGTTCGAGATGTCGGCAAGCTCCTCGAGCAGCCGCGGCGTCGGCGCGAGCCCTGCATGGAATCGCCCGCCCGCCTTTTCCATTCCGTTCTCGAGAGTCGCGAGCCACCCACCCGGAGCGAGAGCGTCCTCCAGCGGCCACCTCTCGTCGATCGGGCCGAATGCTCCGTCGGGCCCGCGCGCGGCCGGCGCGTTGACCGGAACGTTCAGAACGAAATTCAGGGGCACGTCGGGCTTCGACGGAAAGTACAGAAGGTCTGTTGTCAGCTGCGCCAGGACTTCGGTGCCTCCGCGGGGGGCAAGTGCGACCGTGACGGGGAAGACGCCCCCTTGGTCGGCCTCGCCCAGGACGCTGGCGAATTCGCTGAGACGATCGTCGAGCGTGACGGTCTGACTCGAGCCGGCGGCGATCGACGTCGAGAAATCGCTCGGTAGAGACAATGGTGCCGAAGTGGCAATGGGGCCGAACGACTCGTGGAGAGCGGACCTCGACCGCACCGGATCGTGCAGCCCCACGATGAGCCGGAACCCTTTCAATCGCGACTCACCGCGATTGAGGATCTGCAGTTTGAGGTTCAACCTGTCGCCCGGGGCGGCCCAAACCGGCTGTGACACGAGACGCAGGCTGTAAGCGGCAGCTTGAGCGCGGGCCGGCGCGGCCCAC
>JALZGD010000286.1 GCA_030861205.1 Actinomycetota bacterium | reverse complement strand
ACTGTTCAACCTTCGCTTTCAGAACGCCACCGGACAGTTGGACAACTACAAACGGATGGGTGAATTGAAGAAAGACATCGCTCGGATCCAGACGATCCTTCGCGAGCACGAGCTCGGCCAAGGGGGCGCGGAATGAGCACTCCCGAAACAGAGCTCACCCTGGACCGAGGGAAGCGAAAGTCGCGCGTCGGCCGCGTCGTGTCGGACGCGATGGACAAGACGGTCGTTGTCGAAGTGCGCGATTCGGCAGCCCACTCGACGTACACGAAGATCGTGCGGCGCAACAAGAAGCTCAAAGCGCATGACGAGTCCAACGAGGCGGGGGTCGGCGACACGGTTCGCATCGCCGAGACGCGGCCGCTGTCGAAGACGAAGCGCTGGCGTGTAGTGGAGATCGTGGAAAAGGCAAAATGATCCAACAGGAAACCAGGTGTCGCGTTGCAGACAACACGGGGGCCCGCGAAGTCCTCGTCATCAAAGTGCTGGGCGGGTCGCGCCGGCGCTATGCCGGCATCGGCGACATCGTCGTGTGCACCGTCAAGGACGCGATCCCGGGCGGCGCCGTGAAGAAGTCGGACGTCGTCAAGGCGGTTGTTGTCAGGACGGCCAAGGAACGCCGTCGCGGCGACGGCTCTTACATCAAGTTCGACGACAACGCAGTGGTGATCGTTGATGGGCAGATGCAGCCACGCGGGACTCGCATCTTCGGGCCCGTCGCCCGCGAGCTACGCGAGAAGCGCTTCATGAAGATCATCTCGCTTGCGCCGGAGGTGCTGTGATGGCGGGGAAGGTGAAGATCAGGAAGGGCGATCAGGTCACTGTCATCGCCGGGAAAGACATCGGCGCACGCGGCCGGGTGATCGAAGTGCTTCCGAAGAAGGGTCGCGTACGTGTCGAAGGTGTCAACCGCGTGACGCGCCACGAGAAGATCCGCATGAATCGACGTGGCGCTCAAGAGGGCGGAATCGTCCACAAAGAAGCGCTGATCGACATCTCGAATGTCGCAGTTGTGTGCCCGACCGATGGCGCTGCTCGCGTCGGTTACCGCGTCGATGCCGGCTCAGGTGCGCGAGTGCGCATCTGCAAGAAGTGCGGCACGGAGCTATAGGAGCGGAGATGGCAACGGCAACTTACACACCCAGATTGAAAGAGCGATATCGCGACGAGGTGCTGCCTCGTCTGCAGCAGGAGCTCGAGATCGCGAACGTCATGCGAGTTCCGCGCCCCGAAAAGATCGTGGTGAATATGGGTGTCGGTGATGCGGCCAAGGACGCAAAGCTGATCGACGGCGCGATCAAGGACCTGACGATCATCACGGGTCAGAAACCCGCTCTGCGTCGCGCGCGCAAGTCGATCGCAACGTTCAAGATCCGCGAGGGCATGCCCGTCGGTGCCAGCGTCACCATCCGGGGTGACCGGATGTGGGACTTCCTCGATCGGCTGCTTGCGATCGTGCTGCCGCGCATCCGAGATTTCCGCGGACTGAATCCACGCTCGTTCGACGGCAACGGCAACTATTCGTTCGGTCTGACCGAGCAGCTTGTGTTTCCCGAGATCGACTACGACGACATCGACGCCACGCGGGGGATGGACATCACGATCGTGACAACGGCAGCTACCGATGACGAGGGTCGGGCGCTTCTTCTCGCTCTTGGGTTCCCTCTTCGTCAAGACGAGCGGGCGTGACGGAGGACTACATGGCGAAGAAAACACTCAGGATCAAAGCGGAACGCAAGCCGAAGTTCAAAGTCAGGCAGTACACGCGATGCAAGAGATGCGGGCGACCGCGCGCCGTCTACCGCAGATTCGGCCTGTGCCGTCTGTGCTTCAGGGAGATGGCGCACAACGGCGAGATCCCAGGCATCACGAAGTCGAGTTGGTAAGGCCAGGAGGCTCGAGCAGATGACGATGACCGACCCGATCGCGGACATGCTCACGCGCGTCCGCAACGCGTCCTCGGCGATGCACGACGAAGTGACGATCCCGGACTCGAAGATCAAGCAGTCGATCGCGAAGATCCTCGCGGACGAGGGTTACGTGGACGCCTGGGAAGTGCTGACGGATGGGTCGCACCCGATGATCAAGATCAGGCTGCGCTACCCCGATCGCGAGCGTGCGATCGCCGGTATCCGTCGCATATCCAAGCCGGGTCGGCGGGTTTACCGCGGCGCGCAGGAGCTACCCCGCGTTCTCGGAGGCCTCGGAGTAGCGATCATCTCAACATCGCAAGGAGTCATGACGGACAAGGAGGCGCGCCGCGCGAACGTTGGCGGCGAGGTCCTCGCGTACGTCTGGTAGGAGAAAAAGATGTCACGAATCGGTCAAGCACCCATAACCATCCCGGACGGCGTGTCCGTGAGCATCGTCGGATCAACCGTGACGGTGAACGGACCCCGCGGTGAGCTGCAACGTTCGCTTCCCGAGCACATCCGCGTCGAGCAGGTGGACGCGGAGCTCCGCGTGACTCGGGAGCGTGAGACTCGAGAGGTCCGGGCACTCCACGGGCTCATCCGTAGTCTCCTGGCGAACATGGTTCAGGGCGTCACGGAGGGGTTCGAGAAGCGGCTAGAGATCCACGGGGTGGGCTACCGCGCCACCAAGCAGGGGAACGATCTGGAGCTCGCCGTTGGTTTCTCCCATCCGGTGCGCAAGCCGGCCCCCGATGGGATCGACTTCGACGTGCCGGCTCCGACGAGGATCACGGTCCGCGGGATCGACAAGGAGCTCGTCGGTCAGACGGCCGCCGAGATCAGGGCGATCCGCAAGCCGGAGCCGTACAAGGCGAAGGGGATCCGTTACGAGGGCGAGCACATCCGACGTAAAGCCGGTAAGGCCGCGAAGGCAGGAGCGTGATGAAGGCGCAAGAGAAGGTTCGAGGGCGGATACGTCGCCACGGC
>JALZGD010000285.1 GCA_030861205.1 Actinomycetota bacterium | reverse complement strand
ACCCCACCTTTGGAGGCGACCCCGAGACCACGCCCATGAGGCTCGAGACGTATCTCCTCGACTTCGCAGGTGATCTCTACGGGCAGAAGATCCGGGTGACGCTTGAGAAGCGCTTGCGCGACGAGCTCGCATTCGACTCGACGGACGCCCTGGTCGCCCAGATGACGGCCGACGTTGAGGCCACCCGGACGCTCATGGGCTGATGCTAGGATGCTCCCGCTCGCGAGCGGCAACCCAAGCGGGCAACCCTTTGCGATCTACGGAAGGCTTTCAACGCGCATGGCGCTGCTCAAAGAGGACAAAGCGAGCATCATCGGCGACAACGCCCGGTCGGACGGCGACACGGGCTCGCCTGAGGTGCAGATCGCGGTCCTGACGCGGCGGATCGCAGACCTCACCGAGCATCTGAAGACCCATTCCAAGGACCATCACTCCCGCAGAGGTCTTTTGCGCATGGTCGGCCGACGTCGCCGGCTGCTCGAATACCTGCGCCGCGAGGACGTAGAGCGGTATCGCTCGCTAATCGCCAAACTCGGGCTGCGCCGGTAAAGGCGCCAGCACTAGAAAGGAGATCGCCGCCCTTCAATCCCTGATCGTCAATTAGGAGGGGGCCGGCGCAGGTTGGGATCCCACCCACCCCGAGGTCGGTTATCAGTTGCAAGCCCGTTCCTTTAGAGCGGGCTTACAACTGACAACTGGCCCGGCTGGTTCTCTCCTTGTCCATACACAAGGAGGAACGACATGCAGATGTCACCCGAACCGAAGACCGTCGAGCGCAAGATCGGCGATCAGATATTCAGACTAGAAAGCGGCCGCCTTGCCGGCCAGGCATCCGGAGCCGTGCTGGCTTCGGTTGGCGAGACAACGGTTCTTGCCACCGCGACGGCGTCGAACCCGAGAGGTGACGCCGATTTCTTCCCGCTCACCGTCGACGTCGAAGAGCGTATGTATGCGGCGGGCAAGATCCCCGGCGGGTTCTTCCGTCGCGAGGGCCGGGCGACGGAAAAGGCGATCCTTACGGCGCGTTTGATCGACAGACCGATCCGCCCCGCGTTCCCGGACGGCTTCCGTCACGAGGTCCACTGTGTCGTGACGGCGCTCGCGGTCGACGGCGCGAACCCGATGGACATCCTCGCGGTCAACGCCGCGTCCGCAGCCCTCGCGGTGTCCGACATCCCCTTCGAGGGGCCGATCGGGGCAACGCGCGTCTGTCACATCGACGGCGCGTGGGTGCCGAACCCGACTTACGCCGCGCAGTACGAGGCGACGATCGAGCTGGTGGTTGCAGGTCGGAAGAACGATGCAGGCGAGATCGACATCATGATGATCGAGGCCGGCGCGTCCGAGCGCTGCTTCGATCTGATCGAGGCCGGCGCGACGGCTCCCGACGAGAACCTCCTCGCCGATGGGATCGAGTTCGCTAAGGGGCCGATCGCGGAAGCGATCGCGGCGCAAGAAGAGCTAGCCTCGATCGCCGGCCAACAGAAGGGCACCACGACGGGCGACTCGCCGGATTTCCCGCTGTTCGTCGACTACCAGGGCGACATCGCGCAGCGCGTCGAGCAAGAAGCGTCGGGTGCCGTCTCCGAGGCGATAGTGATCACGGCGAAAGCCGACCGGCGGAAGCGCCTGGAAGAGATCGCGGCGCAGACGACCGAGAAGGTCGCCGCAGAGTTTCCCGAGCGCGAGGGGGAAGTGCGCGCCGCACTAAGGTCGCTTACGAAGAAGCTCGTCCGAGCGCGGATCACGAACGACAACGTTCGCCTGGACGGCCGCAAGACCGACGAGGTGCGCCCCATATGGACCCAGATCGGGATCATCCCCAGGGTCCACGGCTCCGGCCTGTTCACGCGAGGTGAGACTCAAGCACTGTCGATCGCGACGCTCGGCATGCAGCGGATGGAGCAGATGATCGACGACCTGTCTCCCGAAGAGCGCAAGCGCTACATGCACCACTACAACTTCCCGCCGTACTCGACTGGAGAAGCCGGCTTCATGCGGGGGCCGAAGCGGCGCGAGATCGGCCACGGCGCGCTCGCCGAAAAGGCGCTGCTTCCCGTCATCCCCCCGAAAGAGACGTTCCCCTACACGATCCGCGTCGTCTCCGAGATCATGTCGTCCAACGGATCGACGTCCATGGCTTCGGTGTGCGGATCGTCTCTGGCGCTGATGGATGCAGGCGTTCCGCTGCGCTCGGGGACCCACGTCGGCGGAGTTGCCATGGGTCTCGTTGCAGAAGGCGGCAAGTACGTGCCGTTGACCGACATCCTTGGGGACGAGGACGCATTCGGCGACATGGACTTCAAGGTCGCCGGGACCGAGGACGTCGTCACCGCGTTGCAGCTCGATACGAAGATCTCGGGCATCCCGGCCGATGTGCTGCGCGATGCGCTCCAGGCAGCGCGCAAGGCGCGCCTTCACATCATCGGCGAGATGAACAAAACGATCACGTCGCCGCACAGCGAGCTGGCGGCCAGCGCGCCGCGGGTGCTCGCGATAAAGGTGCCGGTAGACAAGATCGGCGAAGTGATCGGTCCCAAGGGCAAGAACATCAACATGATCACGCAGACGACGGGCGTCGAAGTCGACATCGATGACGACGGAACGATCCGGATCGGGTCGACCGATCAGGAATCGGCCGAGCAAGCGGCGCGTCTCATCGAAGAGACGGTCAATCCGCGGATGCCCGAGGTCGGGGAGCGCGTCGAGGGCACGGTCGTCAAAACGACGACGTTCGGCGCGTTCGTGAACATCGCGCCGGGACGCGACGGTTTGGTGCACATCTCGAAGCTGGGCGAGGCGCGCATCGAGCGCGTCGAGGACGCGGTCAACGTCGGCGACAAGCTCGAGGTCGAGGTGACGGACATCGACCGGCAAGGTCGCATCAACCTGACGCCGGTCGCATGGCTCGAACGACAGGTCGAGA
>JALZGD010000284.1 GCA_030861205.1 Actinomycetota bacterium | reverse complement strand
GATCTTCACCGAGACGGCCGGAGGCGTCACGATCTCGACGCTGGAACGCCTGGTCCGCTCGGGGGCTATCGACCGGGAGCAAGAGACGGTCGCCCTGATCACGGGAGTCGGGCTCAAGACGATCGAGGCCCTGGATAACCCCGGGCCGGACGCCACTATCGAGGCTTCGGTCGAGCAGGTCGAGCACGTCCTGGGGTTGTCGCCGTGAGCGTGACGGTCAAGATTCCCACGCAACTGAGGTCGCTGACGGGTGGTGCGGCGGAGGTTCAGGCAGAGCCGAGCACCGTCGGCGGCATCATCGGCGAACTGGACGCACGGTTCCCCGGGCTCAAGGACCGGGTTCTGGACGACGCGGGGGCCCTACGGCGATTCGTGAACGTGTATGTCGGCGCGGAGGACGTGCGCTTCCTGCACGGGCTCGGAACCGAGGTCGCCGACGGCGGCGGGATCTCGATCATCCCCGCCGTGGCCGGGGGCTGATTCCGCTCAAGTGACGCGGGATCGGCGCCGATTCACTGGGTGGCGGCAAGACGGTCGCCCAGTGACCGGAGCTATCGATGGCGTACATCCTCATCGCTGATGACGATCCCGACGTGAGAGCCCTGGTGAGGGTCGCCCTCACGCGCACGGACCACGTGTTGATGGAGAGTGCCGACGGCCACGAGACGATCGCAAAGATCCTCGACATGCCGCCTGACCTCCTCGTGCTCGACCTGATGATGCCGGGTGCGGACGGCTTTGACGTCCTCGAGGCGATGGTGGAGGCCGGCGTTCGCATGGCGACGAAGGTCCTCGTGCTGACCGCAAAGGCTGGCGAAAGCGATCGGGCAACCGGCCTGAGCTTGGGCGCAGACCGCTACGTCACGAAGCCATTCGATCCGGTCGAGCTGGCATCGGCGATAGAGGAATTGCTCGACAGTTCGGGTGAAGAGATCGCCCAGCAGCGCGACGAGGAGCTAGAACGAGCGAACCTCCTCTCCCAGCTCGAGTCGCTTCTGGGCGCCGAGTGATCGCAGAGTCGAACTGATGGCGCGCATCCTCGTCGTCGATGACAACCCCGATATTCGGCAGATCGTGGCGATCTGCTTGGAAGACGCGGGTCACCAGGTGCTGATGGCTAGCGATGGGGGCCGCGCGCTCGAGATGATGATGAGCGATCACTTCGAGGTGGTCGTGCTCGACATCATGATGCCGGTCACCGACGGCTACCGCGTTCTGCAGGACATGAAAACGGCTGGCTTGCGAGAGCACACGAAGGTTCTGTTTCTAACGGCTCGCAACTCTGAAGCCGACTGGGCCCAGGGATTCCGACTCGGCGCGGACGCTTACGTGACCAAGCCTTTCGACAACGACGAGCTTGTCGAGGCCGTCGAGGATCTGCTCGTCATGTCGAAGACGCAACTGAGCTCACGTCGTCAAGCCGAGCTCGACCGCGCCCAGTTGTTGTCGCGCCTCGAATCCGTTTTCGACTTCTAAGCCCGCAAACGGGTCCGCGCGGCCAAAAACTCCAGCCGTTTCAGGCTCTGCCGGTAACCTCGGCACGTGTGAAGCGTCCTATCGATACGAACGGTGAAGCACCGAGCGAGCTCGTTTCCCGTGCTCTAGTCGACCGCTGCAAAGCAGGCGACCAAAGGGCGTGGGCAGAGCTCGTGGAGGTGACTCACCGCGAGGTCTACACGTTGTGTTTGAGGATCTTGAGAGATCCAGACGACGCGGCAGAGGCCACGCAAGAAACGTTCGTGAAGGTGTGGCGCAGCATCGCCAGCTTCAGGGGTGACGCAGCATTCACGACGTGGCTTTATCGGGTCGCGGCCAACACTGCGATCTCGCGGCATCGATCGAGAGCACGAAAGAGGAGTCATGAGATCGGTGATGGAGACGAGATGCTCGCCACCGTCGCATCGACTTCTTCAACTGAAGCCGAAGCGACCGGGAGGATCGACGTTGCATTGCTCGAGCAGAACCTCGAGATGCTGCCCGACCACTATCGGTCGGCGGTCGTCCTGCGCGATGTCTACGGTTGGTCGATCGAGGAGATCGCGAAAGAGCTCAAGATCTCCGCGACGGCAGCAAAGGTTCGTGTTCACCGGGGCCGCAAGAAGCTTCGAGAACTGACGTTTCCAGAGATCAGAGAGACATAGATGACAGACAGCCTGAGATGTGAAGAGGTTCGGGAGGAACTGCCGGCATTCGCGCGCGACCGAGATGAATCTCTTTCCGTCAGGCGCCATCTGTCGCGTTGCCCCGAGTGCCGTGCCGAGCTTGCGCGCTACGAGCAGCTACTCGTTGCGTTGGACGGTTTGCGCCCGGCGACCATCGAGCCGCCGGCGGGTTTAAAGGCAAATCTGATTTCGATTCCCGAGTCTCTGGGGACCGTCGACACCGTGCGCAGTCATGTGATGCGTAACCGTCGTTTGTACGCGGGAGGCGCAGCACTGGCAGCCGCCGGCGCTGCGGCTCTGCTGGTGCGACACCGCAGAGTTGCAACCGCCTGAGTTTCAGTTCGCCGCGAGACTCAGCTACTAGACTGACTCGCGTTAGGGCGGTAGCTCAGTTTGGTAGAGCGCTGGTCTCCAAAACCAGTGGTCGGGGGTTCGAGTCCCTCCCGCCCTGCTAGCGGTCGGCGCCACTGGCTCGGCATCCCTGATCGGCGATTCACGAGCGTGCTAATCTGAGTTCCTCGATCTCCCCCCAGTAGTTGGACCTCTACGAAGCGCGTCCGAACCGGCACGAAAAGAGGGCTCGGTGAACAGGCAATACAAGCGGTTGATGCAGAAGGAGCAGGAGAAGAAGAAGGGGGCCGCGCCGCGTTCACCGAAGCCACCCGGGTCCCCAACGAAAAGGGAAAGGACGAAGCCGCGGCAGTTCTTGCGCGAGGTCGGGGCGGAGATGAGGAAGGTCGCCTGGCCGACGCGTCAAGAGGTCGTGGCTTATTCGATCGTGGTC
>JALZGD010000094.1 GCA_030861205.1 Actinomycetota bacterium | reverse complement strand
CAGGGTGAGATCAGCAACAGCAGGATTCCGCCTACCGCCAAGATCGCACCCGCCGGATTGTTCCCATCGCGATCGTCTCCGCCGAATCCTCCCCACCACAATGCCCGCAGTAACCAATCGGCGAGCAGGACGATGACGCCGACAAGCGTGACGGCGAGTGCCATCACCAGCGTGTCGCGATTTTTCACGTGGGATAGCTCGTGGGCAAGCACACCTTCTAGCTCATCGCGATCCATCTTCCCCAGAAGACCCGTAGTGACGGCGATCGCAGCGTGTTCGGGGTCGCGGCCCGTGGCGAACGCGTTGGGGGCGGGATCGTCGACGATGTAAACGCGCGGCTTCGGGATCCCCGCCGCGAGACTCAAGGCTTCGACGATGTTGTGCAGCTGTTTGTACTCGTTCTCGTCCGCGGGTCGAGCATGGCTCATCGAGAGCGCGATCTTGGCGGACGAGAAATATGAACCCCACGTCATGAAGATCGCAAAGACGGCGGCGATCCCGACGCCCCAGAATCCGGTATGCGTCACGTATCCAAAGACGAATCCGATCACGACGACGAACAGCGAGAACCCAAGGATCAGCATCCAAGATCTGCGGATATTCGACGCGATGCGGTCGTACACGGTCGGCGCCTCGTCTCTACGCGGGCGGCGCGGAGCGGCCGCCCAGGTCGACCTGAACCGCACCGCGCGAGTCTTCTTCGGTCTCGAAGTACTGCCGAGGCGTGAAGTTGAACACGCTGGCGAAGACGTTGCCCGGGAACGATTGGATCCTCGTGTCGTACGCGAGCACCTGCTCGTTATAGAAGTGCCTCGAGAACGCGATACGCGACTCCGTTCCGGTCAACTCCTCTTGAAGGGCGAGGAAGTTCTGATTGGCCTTCAGGTCGGGGTAGGCCTCGGCGACCGCAAGCAGCTGCCGCAAGCTTTGAGTCAGCTCCCCTTCGGCTCGCGCTTGCCCTTGGACTCCTGTAGCGGACACCGCTTGCTGTCGCGCTCGCGTGACGGATTCGAACGTCCCGCGTTCGTGCTCGGCGTATCCCTTGACGGTCTCGACGAGGTTCGGGATCAGATCGTGCCGCCGTCGCAGCTGGACGTCGATCTGAGCGAACGCAGCATCTATGCGATTACGAAGTCGAACGATGCCGTTGTACGAGACGATCAGAAACAGCAAAACCAAAGAGACCACCGCGATGATCGCAATCGTGATACCCACGCATCCCTCCTAGATCGAGTGGGGCGAGCGTACGACTCGATAGGATGCTCGACCGTGGAGATCAGTATCGAGTACTGCGCACAGTGAGGCTACGGGCCTAGAGCCGTCGGTCTGACGGACCTATTACTTGCAGAGTTCGAGCACGCTATCTCGGACGTGAAGATCATCCCGTCGAAGGGCGGGGTGTACGAGGTCGCCGTCGATGGCGAGCTCGTCTATTCCAAGAAAGCAACGGGCCGCCACGCAGAGCCCGACGAGATCCTGGAGGCGATCCGAGCGCGCTCTCGGTGACACCGCTCAAGCATTCTGCTGCTGCAGCAATTCGCTGAGTTGGAACGCGAGGTCGAGTGATTGGCTCGCGTTGAGCCGCGGATCGCACAAAGCTTCGTACGCCCGATCGAGGTGCTCGTCGAGGATGCTCGTGTCGGTGCATTCGGTGACGTCCTTGTTCGTGAGCTCGAGGTGCACGCCTCCGGCGACAGTTCCCTCAGCCGCGTGGACCTGGAAGAACGAATCGATCTCTTTCAAGATGTCGTCGAACCGTCGCGTCTTGTAACCGCTGGAGCTGACGAATGTGTTGCCATGCATGGGGTCGCAGACCCAAGTCACCTCGAGGCCTCGATCTCGAGTCGCGGCAACCAACGGGGGCAACGCTTCGCGAACGCCTGCAGCTCCCATCCTCGCGATCAAGGTCAAGCGCCCAGGCTCGTTATCAGGATTCAGCCGCTCGCACAGCGCGATCACGTCGGAGACCGTTGCGTTGGGGCCGACCTTGCTCGCGACGGGATTGCGGATGCCGGAGAGGAATTCGATATGTGCCCCGTCGAGGTCTCGCGTCCGCTCGCCGACCCACAACATATGAGCCGAGCAGTCGTACCACTCGCCGGTCAGGCTGTCCTTGCGAGTTAGAGCCTCTTCGAATCCGAGAAGCAGCATTTCGTGCGACGTGAAGAAGTCAACTTCGTGTAGCGATGAATCTGCGCCGAGATCGACACCGCACGCCGCCATGAAGCGCAACGCTCTCTCTATCTCTTTAGCGATCGCCTCGTACCGCCTGCCCTGTCCGCTCGTTGCGACGAACTGTTGATTCCATAGATGAAGCGCATTCAGGTCCGCGAAGCCACCCTTCGTGAAGGCTCGTATCAGGTTCAGCGTTGCTGCGGACTGGTTGTATGCCCTGATCAAACGACGTGGATCGGCCTTCCTCGACTCGGGGTCGAATGCGAGGTCATTCACGGCGTGGCCTCTGAATGACGGAAGCTCTTGACCGTCGACGGCCTCGCTCGGCGACGACCGGGGTTTGGCGAACTGGCCTGCGATCCGCCCGACCTTCACGACTGGAAGCCCAGCCGCGTAGGTAAGAACGACGGCCATCTGCAGGATGATCTTTAACTTGTCCCTGATGTCGTCTGCTTGGAAGTCGCCGAACGCTTCCGCGCAATCTCCTGCCTGGAGGATGAAGGCCTCGCCTCGCCCGGCGCGTGCGATGCCGGCCTTCAGCGATCGGGCCTCCCCGGCAAACACCAACGGCGGAAGACGCCGCAGCTCTTCGAGGACGTGCTCGAGCTCGGCCTCGTCGGGCCATTCCGGCTGTTGCGCCGCATCCTTGTAGCGCCACGACGACGGTGACCACGTCTGCATAGCTCCCATGGTCGCGTGGATCGCGGGCAGGCGTGCGACGATTCACCGATGAGCGATCCGGAACTCGTCACCCTCGACCAGATCGAAGACGCTCGCGCTCGCCTCGCCGGTGTCGCCGTGCGCACGCCACTCGACGAGTCGCGAGCGTTGTCGGCGCAGGTAGGGGGCCGCGTGTTCGTGAAATGCGAGAACCTCCAACGCACCGGCTCCTTCAAGATCCGCGGGGCTTACAACCGCATCAGCAGGTTGGATCCGTCCGAGAAAGATCGTGGCGTCGTTGCCGCGTCCGCAGGGAACCACGCGCAGGGCGTTGCTCTCGCTGCCACACTTTCGGAGACACACTCAACGGTCTTCATGCCGGAATCGGCGTCCTTGCCGAAAGTCGAGGCGACGCGGCGTTACGGCGCCGACGTCGAGCTGGTCGGCAAGGACTTCGGCGAAGCGTTCGATGCATCGATGGAGTTCGCGCGGGAGCACGGATCCGTGTTCGTCCATCCTTTCGATCATCCGCACGTCATCGCAGGGCAGGGAACGATCGGCTGCGAGCTTTCCGAACAGCTAGAAGAGATCGGGACCGTGATCGTTCCCGTCGGCGGAGGCGGATTGATCTCGGGGATCGCCGCAGCTCTGAGAGAGCTGCGCGACGGCGTCCGAATCGTGGGGGTCGAAGCGGCAGGTGCCGCCGCGTTCGTCCCTTCCCTCGAAAGAGGAGAGCGCGTGACGTTGGACTCGATGTCGACGATCGCAGACGGCATCGCGGCGAACAGTCCCGGCGAGCTGACCTTCGCACATGTCGGATCTCTCGTAGACGACGTCGTCACTGTCAGCGATGAGGCGATAGCTGAAGCGCTCGTAGTCGCGGCCGAACGTATGAAGCTCGTGCTCGAGCCTGCCGGTGCATCGGCAGTCGCGGCGCTCCTCCAGAACGCGACCGATCTGGTGCCCCCGATCGTCGTGATGCTCTCGGGTGGCAACATCGATCCCTTGTTGTTGCAGAGGGTCATCAGGTTCGGGTTGAGCTCGTCCGGGCGCTACTTCGCGTTCCACACGCGGATCTCGGATCACCCTGGGGAGCTGCACCGCCTCCTGGGGCTGATCGCGCATGCAGGTGCGAACGTCGTCGGGGTGGAGCATCATCGTGAGGGCGTCTCGATGCACCTAGGCGAGGTCGACGTCGCGCTCCAGGTAGAGACGCGCGGGCCCGACCACATCGCGGCCGTGACCAAGGAGCTCGCGGAGAGCGGTTACGGGGTCGAGCGCCTCTAGCCGCTTACCGGAGCTCGCTCTTTCTTGCACAATGGGCGCATGGAGCTCGATCGCGCGCTGATCGACCGTTTGGTCGCTGCGTGGCTTGAAGAGGACCTCGGTCGCGGTGACGTGACGAGCCGAGCGGTCGGCGGGTCCCGACACGTGATCGCCAGGCTCGAGGCTCGCGAGGGTCTCGTCGTTGCAGGAATGGACATCGCGGCCGCCTGCTTCAAGCATCTCGGCGCGGGGTGGAACGGCACTGCCAAGGATGGCGAGGTCGTCGACGCCGGAACCGTCCTTGCGCACGTCGAGGGAAACCTCGCCGCGGTGCTCGGAGCCGAGCGCACCGCGCTGAACATCCTAGGGCGGCTCTGCGGCGTCGCCACTCTCACGGCGCGTTTCGTGGAGGCGATCGGCTCGACCGGGACGCGGATCGTCGACACGAGGAAGACGACACCGGGATTGCGCGTTGTAGAGAAGTACGCGGTCGCTGTGGGCGGAGGCACCAATCACAGGTTCGGCCTCGACGATGCAATCTTGATCAAGGACAACCATGTGAGTGCAGCCGGCGGCGTAAGACAGGCGATCCGAGGCGTTCGCGAGAACGCGCCTTTCGGCATGAAGATAGAGGTCGAGGTAAGCGACACCGATCAGCTGCTCGATGCCCTCGACGAGGGCGCCGACATCGTCCTGCTGGACAACATGTCGCCCGAGCAGGTCCGGAGCGCGCTTGAAGACGTCGCAGGCCGGACGTTGATCGAGGTTTCCGGTGGAATCACGCTCGACAATGTGAAGGCTTACGCCATGCCCGGCGTCGACTTCATCTCCGTTGGAGCTCTGACTCATTCGGCCCCGAACGCGGACGTGGCACTCGAGGTCGAAGTCTGATGGTGCTGACTCCCGAGGCACTTGCGGAAGGCACGACGCAGTCGTGGGCCGACGAGGTACGTGAGCTTGCGGCGCGTCAGGACGCACTCATCGTCGCCCACAACTATCAGGTGCCTGCGATCCAGGACGTTGCGGACTACGTCGGAGACTCGTTGGAGCTGTCTCGAATCGCGGCGGAAACGGATGCGCCGACGATCGTGTTCTGCGGCGTGTACTTCATGGCCGAGACGGCGAAGATCCTCGCCCAAGACAAGCGGATACTGATCCCGGACCCGCAGGCGGGATGTTCGCTGGCAGCGTCGATCACGGCCGACCAATTACGCGAGTGGAAGAAAGAGCATCCCGGCGCCACGACCGTCATGTACGTCAACACCGACGCTGCCACGAAGGCCGAGACGGATTACTGCTGCACATCGGCCAACGCCGTAAAGGTCGTGCAGTCGATCCCACAGGACCGAGAGATCTTGTTCGGCCCGGACATGTTCCTCGGCGCGCACGTCGAACGCGAGAGCGGACGCAAACTCCACATCTGGATGGGCGAATGTCATGTGCACGCAGGCATCCAACCTTCCGACATCCAGAAGACGATGGCGGAGCACCCGGATGCCGAACTCCACGTCCACCCCGAATGCGGGTGCTCGTCGCAGTGCATGTACCTGTTGTCGACCGGCGACCTTCCTGCAGATCGCACGTTCGTCCTCGGTACCGGAGGAATGGTTCGTAGAGCGCGATCGTCCGAAGCCAAGGAATTCATCGTTGCAACCGAGACGGGGATGCTGCACCGACTCCGCAAGGAGAATCCGCAGGCGCACTACATCCCGGCAAATCCTTCGGCGGTGTGCGGCTACATGAAGATGATCACCCCGGCGAAGCTGTTACAGACGCTTAGGACGGGTCGCTATGAGGTCACCGTCGAGGCCGAGATCGCCGAGAAAGCACGGCGCGCTATCGAACGGATGATCGCTATCTCTTAGGTCACACCTCGCTGGGCCTGCGATACGGCGTGGCCGCGACGCCGGCGACGGACGAGAAGAGACCGAGTAGAGCCGAGAGCGCGACCAGGATCAGCCCGGCGGCGGCGTGCGCCTCGCCTACTACATCGAGCTTGCGCGACAGCACTGAAGACACGTCGCCCAGGCCGCGGTAATCGGCTATCGCGATCGCTCCGACGACGATCGACCCGAGCAGACCCAAGAGAGCCCAACGCCCTTTCGCGCTGACGGCAAGCATTAATGCCGCAACGAGCAAGATGACACCCGCGATGATCACGACGTTTCCGTCCCTGACGTCGAGCCCGCCGACGGGGGCGCTCGGAGGTTGGTGATGCGGCGCGCCGCTCGACGTTTCGGGAAGGGTGAAATTCACCCAATCCATCACGGAACCGACGATCGCGAGGGTGCCCGCGAGTGCCATGAGGACGGCCGAAACGATGCGCGCACGGTCGAAGATGTCACGCGTGGGGGCTTGCTGCACGCCGGTTAGCCTACAAGTGTGACCGCAGAAAAACGCAGTCTGCTCGCCATCCATGCGCACCCCGACGACGAGTCGTCGAAGGGGGCCGGAACGATGGCGAAGTATGCGAACGAAGGTGTGCGCGTGTCATTGATCTGCGCGACCGACGGCGCCGAAGGCGACATCCTGAACCCGCGCATGGACAAACCCGGAGTCAAGGAACGGATGGTCGACATCCGTAAGGAAGAGCTCGCCGCGGCGTGCAGCATCCTGGGAGTCTCGGAGATCTATTACCTGGGCTACCGCGACTCGGGAATGCCGGGCACTCCATCCAACAAGCACGAGCAGGCGTTCTGGAACGCGGCCCCCCAAGAAGCCATAGGCAAGATCGTCGAGATCATCAGGAAAGAGCGACCCCAAGTCATCCTGTCGTACGACGAGTCGAAGGGCTACGAGCACCCGGATCACATCCGTGTCCACGAATGGGGACGCCAAGCGTTCCACGACGCGGGTGACCCCGATAAGTTCCCCGACAAAGGTGAACCCTGGTCGCCATCCAAGCTCTACTACTTCGCCACCTTCACGAAGCGACGGATGCGAACGTTGAACGACGCAGTCGTCGCTCGCGGCGGCGAGAGCCCGTTCGCAGGATGGCTCGAGAACTGGGACTCGATCGGATTCGAAGACCCGGAAGTCAGCTGCCAGGTCGACGTCGGCGAGTTCCTCGATCTGCGGACGAAGGCCTTACTCGCCCACGCGACACAGATCGATCCCGACAGCTTCTGGTTCGCGATCCCGGACGACCTGCAGAAAGAGATCTACCCGTGGGAGGACTACACGCTGATCGAGTCTCGCGTCGAGACATCGCTCCCCGAGACAGACCTCTTCGCCGGGCTCGACTAATCCAGGACGATCGCAGCCGCCTGCTGAAGCCGAGGGTTGTCGGTGCGCTTGGCCTCGACCTCCTGAAGCACGTCCAGGATCTCGTCGCCTAGCAGCTCCTCACGCTCGAATAGCGCATCCCGAAGCCCTTCGATCAGATCGCGGTTGTTGTCCAGCAGGTAAGCGATCTGATCCTTGTGCAGCTGCAGGAGGTCCTCGACCTCTTTGCGGGAGTCCTCGTTCGATAGCACCTTCGCGACGAGGTTCGCCGACGAGTGGACATCGCTGGAGAAGGCCTCGTACGAGATCAGCGACTTGCCCATCCCGTACGACCCCACCATCTGCGCGGCGAGTTGGGTAGCGGTCGTTAGATCGGACGACGGGCCGGTGCCGGATTCCCCGAAGAAGAGTTGCTCGGCAGCCATCCCTGCAAGGGCGATCTTCAACCGAGCTTCGAGCTCGGACTTCGTCTTGGTGAAGCGCTCTTCGGTGTCGGAGTGGGCAAGCAGTCCCAGAGCGTTGCGACGCTTGATGATCGACAGCACTTCGAGCTTGCGCTCTTTCGCGCAGAGGTACGCAGCGACGGCGTGGCCTGCTTCGTGTGTCGCGATCGTCTCGCGCTCTCGCTCGGTGTACGCGACCGGCTGGCCCAGCCCAACCTCTTCCGACAACCGAGCACGTTGTACATCGCGCCATGTCAGCTTCTTACGACCATCGCGGATCGCCCACACGAGCGCCTCGTCGAGAATGTGCTCGAGCATCGCAGGCGAATAACCGAGAGTCATCGAGGCAAGCTCTTCGCGCAGGCTCTCGCGGTCCATCTCAGGATCGTGACCGCGCCGGTCCAGGAAGTAGTCGATGAGCTCGCGGCGCCCACTACGCGACGGAAGGTCGAAGTGAAGGATGCGGTCGAAGCGTCCGGGCCGCAGGAGTGCCGGGTCGAGCGCCCCCGCCATGTTCGTCGCGCCGATGATCAGCACGTTCGAGTAGGGAGCCTCTTTCTTCTTGATGTGCTTGTCACGGGGCAGGAACATGTTCGCGAGATCGATCAGCTTGTTCCCCATCCGCTGTCCCAGTGCAGGCGAGTCGAAGGACTGCATCTGGATGAGCAGCTCGTTCACCATGCCGCCGGCATCTTGGCTGACCATCTTCTCGACGACTGATCTCGACGTTCCGTCGGCAGACATCTGAGACGATCCGACCGCGCCCCGCGTCGCACCGACGGCGTCGATCTCCTCGATGAATCCGATAGCTCCGCCCTCTTTGCGCGCCGCTTTCTTGAGAGCCTTGAAATACGAACGGATCTTGAAGGCCGTCATTCCGAACCACATCGACTGGAACGCGGGGGCCGAGACGAAGAAGAACGGGACG